>CAYHAB010000300.1:0-9518 GCA_964354505.1 uncultured Thermodesulfobacteriota bacterium | reverse complement strand
CCTACTATCACGTCTGTCCCCCCAGCGATGAACATTGCCTCTTTTCCGTGTTTTTGGAGAAGGGATAGGGCCTCGTCCACCGTGGAAGGCCGGAGATAATCAAAACGTATCATGGCAGATCTCCCTTTTTCACCACTCTTTTTTCTTTATTCCTCCCTATTGTCGAAGATCCTCTTGGATTTTCTCTCCGAGCGAGGCAGCGACTCATAATCGACGATTTCGACTCGACCGCTCACCATTATCTGCTTCTTAATGTCATTCTCTATCTTCCTGCACAAATCCTGGTCTTGTGAGAGGCTGCAGCCGCTCTCTCGTTCCACCTTGATGGTCATGTAGTCTTTACCATCCTCTTTTCGCTCCAGGATGATCTGATACTCGCATCCCACGCCGGGTGTATTCGAGATGATATGGTCGACCTGGCCCGGATAAACGTTCACCGCCCTGATAATAAACATATCATCCGATCTCCCCAGAAGGCGATCGTGCATCGGGAGGATGTTGCCGCACGAACAGGGATGGGTAATCAGCCTGCTAAGATCCCTCGTTCTATATCGGATGAGAGGGGCCGCCTCTTTTCTCAAGGTGGTCACTACCATCTCACCGATCTCACCCGGCGGTACCGGCTTAAGAGTCTCCGGATCCAAGAGCTCAAGGATATAGTAATCGGCCCAGTAGTGGATACCCTCGTGCTTGGGGCAGTCGAGACCGGTACCGGGGCCATACAGCTCCGTCATCCCAGGGATATCGAATATATCCTCGACCTTCAGCAGCTCCTTGATCTTGCGCCGCATGGCATCACTGCTGCGCTCTGAGCCGAAGATCACCTTTTTGAGGTTTATCTTGTCACGGATCCCCCGCTTCTCAACCTCCTCGGCCATGAGCAGCCCCATAGAGGCGGTACAACACATGACCGTTGGTTGAAAATCCTCGAGGAATTGACACTGCATATCGATGTTACCCGGGCCGATAGGGACGGCCATGGCGCCGAATCGCTCGCATCCCAGTTGAAACCCCACACCTGCCGTCCAGACTCCATACCCCACCGCAATCTGCACTCGGTCTTCCGCGCTCAACGCGGCTATCTCATAGCAGCGGGCAAACATATCCGCCCAGTCATCGATATCCTTTTGCGTATAGCAGAGGACCTTTCTCTTGCCGGTCGTTCCCGACGATGCGTGGATCCTCACTACCCTTTCCAAAGGAACGGAAAGGAGCGGAAAGGGATACCCCGCACGCAGATCATCGGCGGTCGTAAAGGGGAGCTTGGCGAGGTCACCAAGACCCTTGATGTCTTCAGGCCGCACACCTGCCTCTTTGAGGCGCTTCCGGTAGAACTCTGATCCATCATAGACATGTCTTATTGTCCACTGTAATCCCTTAAGTTGCAGCGCTGCCAACTCATCAGGATATTTAATGTTAGGCATAAAGGTCTTTGCACTCATAGCATCTACCTCCTTTGTCCACGAGCACCCTTTTCCCCGAGGTCTCCGCACGCGATAAACGCGTCCGACGACGGATGCCCGCCATTATTTTCTGATGGAGCGCAGCTTCTCCGTGGCCTTGTAATCCACTTCCAGCGTCACAGGATAAACGATGACCTCATAATCAGTTTTGGCCCGCTCGATGCTCACGTATCCATGCGTTACATCCCGCCCCACGTCCTCGGGATCCCGTTTCAGCGGATCGCCGTATCCTCCGCCACCGGCGCTGTAGAATGCCACAACCTGCCCCGGTCGGCAGAACGTCAATCCGCTTGGGTCCCCGGGCTGATCGTCGATCAGAAATTTTGCCTTCTCTCCCATCCCTCCGCCGAATAATCCTTGTGGCGGGTATCGGTAACGTCCTGCCTGTATAGCGATTGTGACCGGCGGCATGGGCGCATATTCATAATCGGGAACCCTGATGATCTCTTTCCTTCCAAGCCCCCCCCGCTTTTGCCCAGGGCCGCCCGAATCGATGACCAAGCCCCGTTCCACGACGCACAATGGCGTATCGCTCTCGAATATCTCCACCGGTGTATTCGCTCCGTTGGCGGGGAATATGGCGCAGTGGTGACCGTCCATCCTGCTGCTGGCGCCCATTCCGCCTCCCCGGATGATCATGGTGAGCCAGTGTTTTCCATCATGCCTCTTTCCATAAAAGATATTGGTCTGAGCCGGGGTGCCGCCGCTGTCTGCGATGATGCGGTCGGGTATGGCCGAGGAGAGCGCCTTGAAGACCATTTCCGTCATGAAGTGGCCGATCTGCATCCTGGCGGCCACCGCGGCTGGAAACGTGCAGTTCACCACACAGCCATCAGGGGCTGTCATGTGTATCGGAAGAGTTGAGCCCTCGTTTATCGGGATATCGGGATCCATAGCGCTCTTTATCGCCATAAAGACGTAGGCATAGGTAAAATTGTAGACTACGTTCCCGCCCCAGTCCACCTGCGGAGATGTCCCCGCAAAGTCAACGAGGATGTCGCTGCCTTTGACCTCCACCGTCAGGCGAATGGTAATATCCTTTCGTTTGCCCGCCCCTTCGATGATTCCTTCATAAGGGTAGCGGCCTTCAGGAATCTTGCCGATTGCCTCACGCATGCTCCTCTCGGTCCTCTCAATGATCTCATCCGCCAAATCATCCAAGGTATCCAGACCCTCTTCCTCCATCATCTCAATGACCTTTTGGGCGCAGACGTGGTTTGCGGCGACTTGTGATCGTATATCTCCGATCACTTCATCAGGGGTTCGCACATTCCATCGGATTAAGTCTAAGATGGCCTCGTTGGGGACACCTGCATCGTAGAGTTTAAGAGGGGACATGAAGAGCCCTTCTTCATACACCTCACGGTTGTCGGATGAGACGCGCCCCCCGATATCCGCATGGTGGAAGACACAGGCCGTGAAGGCAACGATCTGATCCTTATAGAAAATGGGGCTCAACACGCAGACATCGTTCAGATGCCCGGCCAGAAGCCATGGATCGTTCACGATGAAGACATCGCCCGGGTGGTAACTCTCCACGGGCATAGAATTTATAATGTTTTTTACTCCCAGGGCCATGGCTCCAGCCTGACCCGGCGTGCAGAATGTCCCTTGAGCGAGCTCGCGCCCGTGACGATCAGTGAACATACAGGTGTAGTCATGGGCATCGCGCAGTAGGCTCGAAAAGGCTGTCCTAGCAACTGATGCATCAGCTTCATCGACTATGGAGATCAGTCTCCTCCAGAGGATTTCCAAGGTGATGGGATCGAATTCCCTCCTCATAGATCATGCCTCCTTGAGATCGATCCAGAGAAAACCATAGTTGTCCACGCCGGCCCTGGCATCCTCGCCTATGATAACGGTAGACTCCCTCTCCTCAATGATGGCGGGACCTTTTATATGGGCCCCAGGAAAGAGTTTATAGCGGTCATATACGGTATAAGGGATGTAAGCGTTGGATATGAGTGAGTAAGCGGCTCTCTCACCTTTTCTGGCAGCGTCCAGTACCGTTTCCTTACAGTTCATAGGGGGCATGGTGAAGGGACGGTCTGCAAGTCGCGCCCTTACCCTAAAGGTAACGAATTCTACGGGTGTCTCCGGATATGTCCTTCCGTAGAGCTTTTTATAGTGTTCATCAAAGAGGCGCCGTATCTCCTCTACTCGCCATTCGGTAAACGGCCTGTTATCGATAGGTATGGTGGTCTCCGCCCCCTGACCCATAAACCTCATGTCCAGGGCGCGTTCATGCACTATCTCACTTCCCTTCCTCGCCCCCTTGAGGATCGCCGACCCCTCTGCCTCCAGTTCATGAAATATCTTCTCGACGTTGTTAAAGTCAGCATTATCGAGCCTTACCTTATGGCTTCTGGCCATGTCGAAGGCCACGGGCGCCGTGAAAAACCCCAGCGCTGAACCCACCCCTGCCAGCGGGGGAACGAGAATTCGTGATGCACCGATCTTCTTGGCAAGGCCATATGCATGAACAGGTCCGGCTCCTCCGAAGGCGGTAACAGTGATGATGTTCGGGTTGCCCCCCTTCTCGGCAATGTGCGTCTTTGCCGCTGCCGCCATGGTCTCGTTTATCAGATCATGAATGCCCAGGGCCGCCCCTACGAGTGTCGTCTTGAGCGGCCGTGCTATCTTCTCTTCAATGGCCCGTTGGGCAGCCTCTTTGTCAAGGGTCATTTCGCCGCCCAAAAAATAGTTGGGGTCAAGATAGCCGAGCACTAAATCTGCGTCGGTCACCGTTGGCTCCACCCCGCCCAGGCCATAGCAAATAGGCCCTGGGTCCGCCCCCGCGCTCTCCGGCCCTACCTGAAGAAGCCCCAACTTGCTTATCCGGGCAATGCTGCCACCTCCCGCGCCGATCTCCATTAAGTCGACCACAGGGACTTGTATGGGGAGGCCGCTCCCCTTTTTGAAGCGCTGTACGCGACCGACCTCAAAGGTCGAAACAAGCCCGGCCTCACCCTTTTGAATGAGGCACGATTTTGCCGTGGTCCCCCCCATATCGAAACAGAATATGTCCTCGATATTAAAGAGTCTCCCGTAATACTGTCCTGCAATGACCGCCGCCGTGGGACCGGATTCTATAGCGCGAACCGGATACTCCTCGGCCGTATCCACCGAGGTTATCCCTCCGCTGGAGAGCATGATAAACAACTTGCCCTGAAACCCCAGCGATTTAAGTCTCGATTGCAATTTCTCCAGATAGCTCGCCGTTATGGGTTTCACATAGGCATTGGCCACCGTGGTGCTTGTCCTCTCATATTCCCTGATCTGCGGCAGCACATCGTAAGAAATTGAAAGAAACAGATCCGGGGCCTCGCGCGAAACGATCTCTTTGACCTTGAGCTCGTGCGCAGGATTTTCAAAGGAGTTGATAAGACATACTGCCAGGGATTGTATCCCTTGTTTGCGTAATTCAGCGAGAATAGCCTTGACCTCATCCTCATCGAGGGGGGTTAATACTCGACCGTCACTGTAGATCCTTTCATCCAGCTCCATGCGGAGCGATCGTGGGACCAGCGGTTCCGGATACTCAGCAAAGATATCGTATGCATCGTAACGGATCTCTCTGCCCAACTCCAGCACATCCTTGAAACCCTTGGTCGTCATGAGGCCGGTTCGTGACCCTTTGCGCTCGATGATGGCGTTGATGACTAAGGTAGTCCCATGGATGATCTCTTGAAGATTTTCATTAAAGTCGGACACTTTCCCTAATAATTCTTTAATACCTCGCTCAACCGCCTCAGACGGATCAGCCGGGGTTGTCAGACACTTGTTGATGTGGATCTCGCCGGTCTGGTCGTTGAAGAGCACGAAATCGGTAAAGGTGCCTCCGATGTCACAACCCAGACGACACGATCCTTCCTTCACGTACCACCGCCTCCAATCCGAAACCTAAATCATCGTGCGTTTATTAACGCTCAAAAGATACTGGGTTCCTGCCATTCTCCGAAGACCTCGCGGAATACGCGCGCCATCTCCCCGACCGTCGCGTATGCTCGGCAGCACTCCACCAGTGGAGGCATGACATTCCTCCCTGCCTTGGTCGTCTCCTCCAATTCTTTCAACGTCCTCACAACCTCACGCTCATGGCGGGTGCGCTTCACTTCTTTCAAGTCTTTAATCTGTTCCTCGGCGGTTTTCAGGTCGTAGCCATGAAGATCCACTTTCCCCTCACCGCCTAAGGCGCCGGGATCGGTGTACTTATTGATCCCTATCTTGACGTAGTCTCCCTTTTCCAGCCCCGTGTACCACTCATAGGCCTGCTTGGCCACTTTCTTCTGGACATATCCTGTAGCAACTGCCTCTTTCATTCCGCCTACCCTCGTAATCTCCTCCATCTCTTCCAGGATCTTATCCTCCATCTGTTTCGTGAGGGACTCGATAAAATAGGATCCGGCCAAAGGATCGACGGTGTCTCGTAATCCCACCTCATCCATCAAGAGCTGAAGGGTGCGCAGCGATATCAAGGCCGAATATGGGGTGGGAATAGTATAACCCTCGTCGTAGGAGCACAACGCGGTGGTCTGCGCTCCACCTAAGGCTGCCGCCAAGGCATAATAGGCGCTCCTGACCACATTAACGATCGGTTGTTCCTTCGTCAGTCCCGATCCCCCCCCTCCGAATAACCCCCTCAGGAGCATGGTCTGATCATCCTGGGACCCCCACCGCTCTTTGAGAATTTTGGCCCACAGCTTGCGGGCAGCCCGAAACTTGGCGATCTGCTCCCAGAGGTTTCCGAAGATGTTGAAATTAAAGGTGATCCCCCGGGCGAACTGATCGATATGGTAACCACGGTTCACCACCTCCTCGATGTAGGCGTTGGCGATCTGGAAGGCATACGCGATCTCTTGGGCAGGTGTCGCGCCCGATTCGCGGATATGATAGCCGCATACACTCACCGGATTCGTCCGGGGCATAGTGGTGATGCTGTATTCCATGGTGTCCCCAATGAGTTTGACGGCGGGGTCCACCGGGAAAATCCACATCCCCCTGCCGATCATTTCCTTAAGGATATCATTTTGGGGCGTGGCGCTGATCACCTTGGGAGAGTACCCAAATTTTTCTGCAACTGCCTGGTACATGGCCAACATAATGGAGGCAACGGCATTGATGGTAAGGCCACTGCCGATCCGATCGAGCGGGATACCCTGAAAGGCGATCTCAAAATCCCTCAGGGTATCCACTGCCATCCCTACCCTTCCCACCTCGCCTGTAGCCAAGGGGTCGTCAGAATCGAACCCCAACTGGGTGGGCAAATCGAAGGCCACGTTGAGGCCGGTCTGCCCCTGGGAGATCATGAGCTTAAATCGCTCATTGGTCTCTCTGGGGGTCCCGAAACCCGTGTACTGTCTGGTGGTCCAAGCCCGGCTTCTGTATCCGAGCTTATGGATCCCTCTGGTGAAGGGATATGTACCCGGATCAGCCAGGTCTTGCGTATAGTCGAAACTCACGTCCTCCAGGTCTTGGGGTGTATACACGGGCTTTATCCGTATCCCTGACTGCAGGATGACCTCCTGTATCGCATCCTTTTTATCCTTGATGTACTTGGCCACGCCCATGATCTCTCTCCCTATCTTTCCCTCTTTTGCACGTTTTCCCTGATAAAGGCCGCAATCTCCTGTAACGGCGTCCCCCCAGGGAACACCCCCCGCACCCCCAATTGCTTCAGCCTTGGGATATCTTTGTCCGGAATGACCCCTCCTACCACCACGAGGACATCTTCCATGCCCTCCTCCTTCACCCTCTCCATAACCTTCTCAGAGATGGGGAGATGGGCTCCGGACATGATGCTCAGCCCGATGACATCCACATCCTCCTGCCTGGCGGCGTCCATGATCTGATCGACCGTTTTATGGAGACCCGTATAGACAACGTCCATCCCCTCATCCTGTAAGGCGTGCGCTACCACCTTGGCCCCTCGATCGTGTCCGTCAAGACCCGGCTTGGCAACCAATACCTTTATGCGATTCTCCACCGCTACCTCCTTATATCCTTACCCTAAGGGAAGTCTTCCCTCTTCTATCTCACGCAATATTCTCTCTCGTCCCCTCAAGACATGCTCTTTAACCAGCTCTTCCACCTTGTGTGCATCCCGCCTTCGCATGGCCTGAACCATTTTTTTATGATCTTGTAGGGAGATGGAGGGCATCCCCCCCATCTTGAGGATCAAGACACGGTATTTATAGAAATAATCCCGAAGATTATTGATCATTTGATAGAGCTTGTCGCTCCTGCTCGCACGATAGATCAGATCATGAAACTGGGTGTTCAGTTGTATATATCTATTGACATTACCCTGTTCCAGGGTCTTGTGCTGCTTATCAAGCAGCACATCCAGCTGCTGCAATATTTCTTCATCAATCCTCTCGGTAGCCAAGGAAGCCGCATAACTCTCCAGGACCATCCGGAGCCCAAATACCTCATCAATCTCCTTCTCAGTAATCCCTCTCACCACCGCCCCTCGCTGAGGGATCTTGTCGACTAACCCCTCCTGTTCCAATTTAGAAATAGCTTCCCTGACGGGCGTACGGCTCAACCTCAATTCCGCAGCTACGTCCTGCTCGATAAGTCGTGCATTAGCCTTAAGTTCGCCCCTTTGGATTCGCTTCTTGAGCCGTTCATAGGCCATCTCTCGCAGGGGCCTGCGCTCCTGAATCTTGATCTCACATAGTCCTTTCCTAGCCATATCGGTGTTGTCCTCCAAACCCGCCTCGCGGGTAGCACCACTTAAGCGCACCACGAGATATGTTCTCCGTATTCACCAGACCTATTTATATGAAACCCTTCTCCTTCAACGCAGCAATTGCTTCTTTGTCCATACCCAATGTATCGCCATAGATCTCTTCGTTATGTTCCCCAAAGCGTGGGGGGAAGGAAAGCGTCCTCTTGACAGACTCAATGTATGATGTGGTATAGGGGGGAGGTGCAAGTGTTAACTGCATACCTGTTTTTGGGTCTTTAGCAGACAGCAGCTTCTTCTCCACTAGGGGATCTTTAATAACTTCCTCGATGGTATTTATCTTTGAGATCGGAATGGTTCGCTCATTGAAGATATCGACGAGTTCCTGAGTGGAAAATCTCTCGGTAATCTCGTTTATCTGCCTGTTAAGGTTCTTTACATCAGCGATACGCCCTGCATTGGTCTTATACTCTTCTTTGCCTAAAGATTCAAACCCCGGTATCTTCGTACAGTCCTCCCATTGGCGGTCGTTGCCAACGGCGATATAGACATACCCGTCGTTAGTTTGATACACCGAAACCGGTGCAAAGAATTCATGGGTATTCCCACGGCGGGTGATGTGTGCACCTAGGGACTTGGTAAGCGTAATGGGGACCGTATGCCACGAAACGGTACTCTCAAACATGGCGAGGTCTATCCTCGTCCCTTCGCCGGTAAGCTGGCGCTTATACAGGGCCTTCATAATGAGGCCGTACCCGTGTTCACTGCTGCCCATATCGGGAAGAGGTATTCCGATGACCATCGGCGTTCCGTCTTTCTCTCCCGTCAGCTCCATCATCCCACCCCTCGCCTGCAGTATGGGGTCATAGGCTGCCTCGTTGCTGTCAGGACCGAACCCCGTCACCCCAAACCAGATGATGTCCTTCTTTATTTTGCGGAGGGTCTCGTAGTCTACGCCGAGCTTCTGATAGTTTCTGGGAAGCTGATTCGTGGCGAAGATATCTACGTTCAACCGCGTAATCAAACGATACAGGATCTCTTGACCTTCGGGTTCCCCCAAGTTCAGGGTTATCGCTTTTTTGCCGGAATTGATGGGCAAGAAGTAGGACCGCAGCATGGGGTCCCCCAACCTGTCCTCCCCCACCTTCCTGTTCGGGTCGCCATAGACAGGATGTTCCAGTCTGATTACCCTCATTCCATCCTGTGCCAGCCGATACGTTAAATAGGGAAGCACGGTAGCCTGCTCCAAGCTTAATACAGTTATACCTCCAAAAAGCTGTTCTTCTTTCATCTTCTCAGCCTCTCATACGTGAATCGTTTATTAGGCAAGCTATGCGCTAACCCTCTCTTATTTCATTTCTCGA
>CAYHAB010000299.1:0-10027 GCA_964354505.1 uncultured Thermodesulfobacteriota bacterium | reverse complement strand
TCGATGTCCTCGATGATGAGCTGGGCTGCCTCACGGAGTCGCAGCGAGAGGGCGGTGTCGACGATATCATAGGAGGTGAGTCCGAAGTGAATATACTTCCCTGCTTCACCCACGGTCTCTTCTAATTGGCCGACAAAGGCGGCCACGTCGTGCTTGGTCTCGCGCTCGATCTCCTCGATGCGATTGGCGTCAATTTGCGCACGTTCTTTGATTTGCTGCACGGCCTCGCGGGGTATCTCGCCCAACTCAGCCCAGGCCTCGCAGGCCAAGATCTCCACCATCAGCCAGGTCTCATATTTATGCTCTTCGCTCCAGAGCGCTCCCATCTTTTCTCTTGTGTATCGCGGGATCACCGTTATGCTCCTTATTAATTTTTCATGATGATTTTGCTGCCCATGAACTATAAAAATAACATCTCTTCCCTCTCTTACTGGCGGAAAGGATAGAAATTGATTTTCTACATAAAGCCTCAATATTAACTCTAAGGGAGAAGGAGGTGGTTGTCAATCCGAAAATAGGTAGTGGAGAATTATCCGCTCTATACGCCGACAACCTTGACACTCATTTGTTACCCTGTTAGATTGTTTTTGAACAGTGATGCTTTCATGGGAGGTGATCCTTGGGGATAGAGTTTAAGAGAAGACTGCAACACGCCAAGATCTTGAATCCCGCAAAGGGATACGAAGAGAAAACCTTGACCTTGGAGACGAGGTGGGATCCTCTGACGAAGAAGACAGTGCGGGTCCTCGACCTCCCCATCAAAAAGCTTGATAAACTGGACATGGATGAGATTCTGAAGGGGCGTGGCGATGCCCCCCCCTGTCCTTTTTGCCCCGATGCCTTGGAGGAGGTGACCCCTCGGTTTTCGGATGATTTTATCAAGGGAGGGAGACTGCGGTTTGGCGAGGTCTGTATCATTCCCAACAGGCTCCCCTTTGATAGATGTTGTGCCGTCGCCGTTCTCTCCCAGCGGCACTCGCTCCCCCTCTCCGATTTTACCGAGGAGATGCTCTTCAACGTTTTCTCAACTGCCTGTGTCTTTCTGCGCAGGCTTGTAGAGGTGGATCCCGCGGTACGGTTCTTCTCCGTCAACTGGAACTACCTCCCCATGTCGGGCGGGAGCATCATCCATCCCCACCTTCAGATCATAGGGGGTGAGCTGCCCACAAACTACCAAGGAGAGATGATCCGGGGGGGGAGGGAATATCAGCAGCGGTGGGGGAAGATTTTTTGGGATGAGTTGATCGCCGAGGAGAAGGAGATGGACGAGCGTTATATAGGGGCTGTCGGCAATACGGTATGGCTGGCGAGCTATGCACCGATGGGGTTTGGAGATATCATGGCCGTGGTCATGGGGCGTACCTCCATCATCGATCTCTCCGATCAGGACCTCAGGGATTTTTCCCAAGGGTTGCTCAAGGTTTTCCGGTACTTCCACGATTTCAATCACTACAGCTTCAACCTCTGCCTCTATTCCGGGGAATGCGGGAGTGATGATTCCTTTTGGGTAAACGCCAGAATGGTGACAAGGAGGTTGTTGCCTCCTGCGGGAGCCAGCGATGTCAGTTACTTTGAGAAGCTCCACGGTGAGTCGATCGGATATAAGAAACCGGAGCGCCTGTGCGAGGAGATGAGGGGGTATTTCTAAGGGCTGCTTTCGCGCCCCCTGGTTATACAAAGGTGAGAGAGTGATCAACTTACCCCACCCGGCGTTTAAGGGGCGGATATCCATTGAAGAGACCCTCAACGTCCGCAGGACCGTGAGGGCCTTTAACCCTACTCCCCTACGTTTGGAGCAGCTCTCACAACTCCTTTGGGCAACCTATGGCGTTACTGACCCTCGGTGGGGGATGAAGACGGTCCCCTCGGCCGGGGCCTTGTATCCCCTCGATATCTATCTCGTGGTGGGGGAGGGGGGTGTGGAGGGGCTCGAAGGAGGGGTGTACCATTATGTGCCCCCCCGCCATGCGCTGGAGGCCATGGGCTCAGGGGACAGGAGAAAGGAGGTTGCCCGTGTCTCTCTGGAACAGGTGTGGATGGCCGAGGCCCCAATCATGGTGCTCATCACCGCCGAGTACAAGAGGACCACCGGAAAGTACCGAGAGCGCGGGATCAGGTATGTGCATATGGAGGTGGGGCATGCAGGGGAAAACCTCTTCCTTCAAAGCGTTGCCCTCGGGATGGGTGCGGGGATCGTAGGGGCCTTTGATGACGATGCAGTGGCCGAGGCATTGGAGATCCCCACTGGGCAGGAACCCCTCCTCATCGTTCCTATCGGTCATCCTCGCTGATCACGGTGCTATGAAACTCCTTTTTACCGGTCCACCTGGCGTCGGCAAGACCACGGTTATCCAAAAGATACTTGCAGGGATTGCGATACCTGCAGGAGGATTCTTTACCCAAGAGATGAGAGAGGGTTGGCGGCGGGTTGGGTTTTTACTGCGGACCTTGGATGGCGCGAAAGGGGTCCTGGCGCACATCAATTATCCGGGGAGATATCGGGTGGGGAGATATGGCGTAGATCTTTCTCTCTTTGAGATCTTGGTCCTCCCGACCCTAGAACAAGCTCTGCGGGAAAAGGAGCTCATTGTCATCGACGAGATCGGGCGCATGGAGCTCTTCTCCCGGAGATTTCAGGAAATGGTCATGCGGATTATTGCTCAGGATAAGCGAGATGTCCTCGGCGTCATCCATCAGGCTAGGGAATCCTTTGCGGCAGCCATCCGGAGGAGGGAAGGTGTGGAGGTCATTACGGTGAGCCATGCCAACCGCAATGACCTTCCATCCCAGATCATCAGGCGTTTTGGCGGGAAATAGGTGATGGCAGTGCTCAAAGAGGTCTATGTGGAGCCGTCTCTGGAGTCCTTGCCCGCTGTCCAGCGGATCAAGAAGGGGCTCGGCCACATCCCGTGGCACTCCCGAGCAGATCTCGATGGGGTGGTTCAGGATGTGCTCTCTTTTCATGCGGACCCCTGTGGCAGGGGTAAGGAGATCCTCCTTATCCGCCCCTTTTATGGGAGGCTGGTGAAGATCTGCCCCGGGACGACAAATCATATCTGCTGCGGCTACAAGATCATCAACGTCATGACCAACTGCCCCATGGATTGTTCTTACTGCATTCTCCAGGGGTATTTGAACAACCCTTGTTTGACCCTCTATCCTGAATTCGCAAAGATCTTTCGCGAGATAGAGGAGATATTAGAAAACCATCCTGACCGTATGTTCAGGTTCGGCACGGGTGAACTGGGTGATAGCTTGATTCTCGATGGTATCGTCGGCTTTGCCGATCAAGCCGTCCCCTTTTTCGCAGCAAAGAAAAATGCAATCTTGGAGCTGAAGACCAAATCTGCGGCAGTAGATCACCTCTTGGCCTTGGACCACAGGGGGAGGACCGTGATTTCCTGGTCCCTCAATCCGCCGAGGGTAATAGAAGAAGAGGAGCACCTGGCCGCCCCTCTTAGCGAGCGACTGGGTGCGGCGCGCCTCTGCTCTGCTGCGGGTTATCCCGTGGGGTTCCACTTCGACCCCCTCATCTATTATCCAGGGTGGGAGGAGGATTATCATGCCGTTGTGGAGCTCCTCTTCGCGCACATTGACCCTTCTCAGGTGATGTGGGTGAGTCTCGGCGGGCTTCGCTACCCCCCCATCCTGAAGCAGGTGGCCCGGGAGCGTTTCCCCGGCTCTCGGATATTCTCCGGAGAGTTGATTCCGGGGGAGGATGGCAAGCTGCGATATATAAAGCCTATCAGGATGGAGATGTACAGGAAAATGGTCTCGTGGCTGCGGGCCTACGACGAGGGACTCTTTATCTATCTCTGCATGGAACGTGAGGATGTCTGGCAAGAGGTCTTCGGCAGCAGCCCTGGGGGCACCGACGGGTTGACCAGACGGTTTGAGGAGCGCGTCACCGGATTTATGGGGGGCCTGCGATGACCAAGGCAATGGGACTCATCTCAGGGGGGCTCGACAGCATCCTGGCGGCCAAGATCATCCTTGAACAGGGGATAGAGGTAGTAGGCGTTTCGTTTGTCACCCCCTTTTTTGGCTCCCAGGGAGCGGAGCAAGCGGCCAAGACATTAGGAATTCCCCTGCAGGTCTTGGACATCACCGAGATCCATCTTGAGATGTTGCGCCATCCCAAGCATGGATATGGCAGCAACATGAATCCCTGCATCGACTGTCATTGCCTCATGCTCAGAGAGGCAGGGAAAGTGATGGATGGTTCAGGGGGTGATTTCCTCTTTACCGGCGAGGTGTTGGGGCAGCGCCCCATGTCCCAGAATAAAGGCTCCTTGCATGTGGTGGAGAGGGAATCGGGGTACGAGGGGCTAATCCTGCGCCCGCTCAGCGCCAAGCTCCTTGCCGAGACCACCCCTGAGCAGTCGGGGAAGGTCGATAGGGAGAGGCTCTTGGACATCAGCGGCCGCTCCCGGAAGCGGCAGATGGAGTTGGCCAAGCGATATCAGATCACGCACTATCTCACCCCTGCCGGAGGATGTCTCCTCACAGACCCCGGCTTCTCCCGCCGCTTGAGCGACCTCTTTCGCCATCAAAATGATTTTCAGATCAGGGATATAGAGCTTTTGAAGATCGGTCGCCACCTCCGTTTTTCTCCAGCGGTGAAGGTGCTTGTAGGGAGGCGAGCAGAGGATAACGAGAGGATCATGAGGCTTATGGCCCCAGGGGATGATCTCCTCAAGGTGGAGGGGTACCCCGGTCCCCTCGTACTCATCCCCTGTGGTGGATCCGCGGATGATATCCAAAAGGCTGCCTCTATATGCATCAGGTACAGCGATGCCCCTGCGGATGAGGCGGTATCGGTGTTGTGGAGCAGAAACGGCGAAGATAAGCGAATCAGCGTGCGATCGTGTCCGCAATCCCTACCTGCAGAGCTGATGATCTAGTCACATGGAGGTTTGTCAAGCGGCTCATCGTTTGCCTTGCCCCTTTGTTGTCCTGCTTCTCCCCCCTTGCCTATTCAGCCGGCGCTGAGCCGTGTTGCCCCATAAATGGCGAGCTGCGCTATCTCCTTAAGCCCCCATCACATGCCCAGTTTAAATATCAGGTCCGTCACGGATCATTCACCTCCTCTTGTTTAGGCAGGGAGAAGGATTTCTTCCTTGTCCTCCCTCCCGGCTTTAATCCTCAATCACCAGAGCGATATCCCCTCCTTATTCTCCTACACGGTTACAATTTTCACCGCAACGGATCCCAGGGGGCGGCCTGCGATCCCAAGGTTGCCCTCGATATCCTGTGTCAAGAGTCAGAAGAGGAATATTACTGGCTCCTGCTGGAGGACATCGCCCCTATCGCCGCTGCCATGATGACGGCGCAAAACAAGACCTATCGAGGCCTCGAGGAGGATTTAAAGGCGCGTTTCGCTGAGCTTGCCCGGTATGGTGGGGTGGGTGCAAAGGATTACAAGCCTGCTGATATAGCGGCCTCCTTGGTTGAGCACAACCTTCACCCCACAGGAGGGCTCGATGACCCCTTTCACCCCATCCGCTCAATGATCATTGTGCTCCCTGATGGGGATAACAGTTTTTACACCGACGAGGACGAAGGGAAAGACTTCTTTCCTCCTACCAGGGATAAAAAAGGGTGCGATGTCTTTGCGCCGGATGAGTGTCTGAGGGTCTCGCGGCTTCGGCGTCTTTACATGAAGCCCGGTGCCCTGGGGAGATACGAAGGCTATATCCTCGAGCTTATTGAATACCTCCGCCATAAATCCTCCTTAAAGGGCAAAATCCTTCCACCTCCCCATACGGGCATCGGCGGTTTCTCCATGGGGGGCTTCGGTGCCTTGAAGATCGCCCTTCGCCACCCTCGGTTGTTTTGTTCCGCGAGCAGCCAGAGCGGAGTGGTCGATATAGAACTCCTCACCAACAAGGTCGTGCTCAAGACCATGATGCCTGAGTTTTTGGAGGTCTTCGGCTGCCTGGAACCCCTTGGTCTTCCGAACAGCTCGACCATCAATGAGGCCTATGTCAAGGCTAACAACCCCGTTCGCTTGATCAGCGAGGGGCAGGGGAAGGAGTTGCAGGGGAAGATATATTTCGACTACGGGGCCGGAGAGCACTTTGTGCCGGTTCGAGACGGCAACAAACGGTTGGAGGAGGTCCTTGGTGTTGCAGGCAGGATGATTCCTATGCAACTGTATAACGGGAATGCAGGGCACAATTACCTCTTTTGGCGGTCCAGGCTGGGGAACGTCCTCGAACACCATTCGCAATGGCTCAGATAGTTTCCTGCAGGAGATTTGTTTCCCAGCGAACCGTGAAGATTACTTCTCCTTGATGGTCTTTTTCGATAGGTGACCCCTCAGAATCTAATCACGACATTGCCGCCCATGGCAAACGTGGCAAACGCCAAGACCAGCAGCACCGGCACCAGCAACAACGCTCTCTTCCTAATGCTCATCTCCCAACTCCCGTTTAGGGTTTGATCCTGGCGATCTTTTCAAAATCTTGGCCCTGGTGCATACAGTGTTAGGCGTATAGCTATTAACCTAATAGTCCTGACATCTCTAATACTCGCCGTGACCACTGGATGGCCTGTTCGGCCACTTGGTGGCGTTGATTAGAATCGGCCCAAATCTTGGTCCAATTACGTTTCCAGCGCGCCAGTTGAATTTGCAGTTCCACCAATTCTGCGGCAGTGTCAATTCCGGTCTCTGCGGCGGTCCATTCAATGAAGAAACGACTTTCATCCAGCAAGCTTTCCACGGCGTCACGATTGGCCTCGTGAGCCGAGAACGACTTGATGCGGCTAAGATTGGCTGCGAGACCTCCCAAACGTGTTGGCACGTCATCTTGCATGTAACGTTCTTGAATATCCTCTTTCTTGTCCATGGGCTACTCTAGCAACTGGCGAGTGATGTGAGCCACCCGCTCGCGCAAAGCGGGATCAACTATTTCAAGCGAGCGGTTGTTTTGGCGTGGGCGAATGTTGATGAGTGATTCAAAGGTGACTTGTTTTGTTGGTGGGTTCCAGTCTGCGCCCCAAATATCTTCTTGTTGGCTGCCATCGTCCAACAACGCAGATTCGCAGTCGGCATGCATTGCTCCTCCGCCAGCCAAAATGCCCCGTCTAATATCTACTGCCAATTTGATATAAGTTCCCAAAGTCTTCAGCATCTCATCTATTTGTTGCTGAGTGGCGTGTGAGCGTATGATATGAATCATCTTTTACCTCAATTGACACTGTTGACGATGGCACGCCTAACAATAATTATATAGACTGCATAATACAGCAAAGGCAGACTGTGATAGGGGATAGTGGTGCGCAAAAAAAATTCCCTGTGCACTCACGCCTCCATTGAATCCTCTGGGGCAAACCGCTCGGCAGTCAAGGGTCTGATCCTAGCGATCTTTTCAAAGTCTTGGTCTTGGTGCAGCAGGAGCGCCTCCGACTCTATGGCTATCTGGGCTATACAGCAATCTATGGGGCTGCTCAGGGTTATCCCTGCCCTCCTCAGCTCAAAGTAAATCCGTGCAGCCTCTTTCCAGGTATGATCCGTCGCTTCGAGATAGTACTGGGTTGAAAGGTAGTCATCAAGGCGCTCCCATTCCCGTTCGTCCTTGGCCCCCTGAAGGAGTTCGAGCTGGGTAAAGCGACTGAACACACAAATGTCCGTACTGATCCTTTCGCGAAAGCCCTGAACTGCCGTCCCTGTCTTGTCCCTGAGGATTGCAACCCAGACCGACGTATCAACGAGGATCATCCCCTCATCTTCCGCAGCTTCTTGTGATCATAGCCCTGATGAAATTCGATGGAGCCGGCCAATTCGGACAGATCCTTGCGCTTTCTCAGGCGGATCAACTCTCTCAGCGCCTCGTGAACGAGGTCCTTTTTGGTACGCGCCCTGCTCACGGAAAAGGCCTGTTCCAGCAACTCATCGTCAATAATGATATTGGTCCTCATAACCACCTCTTGTGTGTATATTATACACATAATACGCCGGTTACGTATCATGTCAAGGGGTAGAGGACTTATACTTTTTTGTACTCTTCCCTGATCGCCTTCATGTCCTCCCACACATCCTTTTTGAACCGAGGGTTGCGCAAGAGAAAGGCGGGATGGTATGTCGGCATGAGCCTGGCGTTGTGATACGGGTGGAAATGGCCCCTGAGGGCGGAGATCCGCTCCGTAGTCTCCAGGAGGGTCTGGGCGGCGAAGGTCCCCAGGGCGCAGATGATCTTCGGCCCGATGGTCTCCAGCTGTTTTATGAGAAAGGGGAGACAGGTTTTAATCTCATCGGGCTCGGGATCGCGGTTTTGAGGAGGGCGGCATTTCACGATGTTGGTGATGTATACCTCTTCTCTCGTTAAGTCTATGGCTTGGATGATACGGGTGAGGAGTTCCCCGGCCTGTCCGACAAAGGGCTTCCCCTGCAGGTCTTCTTCTCTGCCCGGGGCTTCTCCCACAAAAACGAGGCGAGCATGGGGGTTTCCGTCGCCGAAGACTACGCTCTTTCTCCCCTTATGGAGCTGACATCGAGTGCAATCTCCCAACTCTCTTTTGATTCCTTCGAGGGTCAAGGGTGAGACTGTTTTTCTCCGGGAGAGGAGGGTATTGATCCCCAGACCTTTTTGAAACTTCAGATGCGCCTTCACTTGAGCGACGATCCGCACCAATTCTCGATGAGTATCTTCTTGCGTCGGCATAGGGCCTCTTGGTGGATGATGCTGCCTTTCCTTATACTTCGATCAACTCTTCTTCCGCAGGGGTAAGCTTCTCAACCCCATCTTCCAGCACGCAAAAGGTATTCTCTATGCCCACAGCTCCTTCTGCGGTAAAGACCATCTTGGGCTCCAGGGCGAAGGCCATCCCCTCCTCGAGGGGATAGTCATGCCCCTGGGCGATGAAGGGGTATTCGTCGATCTCCAGGCCGATTCCGTGGCCGATGAAGCGCGTCTTGTGGCCTGGAGGGCCCATGAACGATTCTTCATATCCCAATCCTTGGGCCACGTCCCACCCCTTACGGAAGAGCTCGTGACAGGAGGCCCCTGGTCTCGCCGCAGCTGCGATCGCGTCTTCTATCTGACGTGCGGCCAGATAGGCATCTTTAAACTGCTTGGAGAGCTCTCCCAGGGAAAAGACCCTGGTTTCGTCGACTTGGTAACCGTTATAACAGATCCCAAAGTCGATGAGGATGGGTTCGTGGGCCTTGATCCGCTTTTGACTGGCCCCGACCGGAAATGAAGGGGAGAGGCCCATCCCGCCCATGGGGGCATCGATATAGCTCAGGATCCCGCCGGTATAACCGCTCAGGACATGCCAGGAGTAGGCATAGGCATTGAATGCCCTCATGCGGAGGTAGTTTTGATGTCCGAGGCGCATGGCCACCGCCACCAGGATACCGGCGAGCTCTATCTCCGTCATCCCTTCTTTGAGCACGTGCCGCACCTCTGCGTAGACGATCTTGCCGATTTCCCCTGCTTTTTTCATTTGCTTGATCTCATAGGGGGATTTTATCTTTCGGATGTTCTTGATCATGGATGATGAGTCGGCGATCTGGACCCCGGCAAATATCTCTTGCAGGCGCAGATACTCTCTGGCCGGAAGGACATCGAGTTCTATTCCCATCTTTTTTGGGATCATGCCGTGACGCTCCGCTATGAGTGAAGGCAGATCGTTCCAGGAGCTGAGGGGGATTACCTGTTCCACTGCCGATTCCCTCTGGGCACGCTCCCCATCTTTTTTGACCATGAGGAGTTCTCCCCCGTCCAGCGGGACGAACAGCAGGGCGTTCTGCATGGTGCCGGAGAAATAGAGGAGGTCCACATCGTGGACAATAAGGGCTGCATCCCAACCCCGCTTGTTCACCTCACCGCGTAATTTTTGTAATCTTCTCTCTATCTCCTCCGCAGGGATGTAATCTTGCTCCATAGATATTCCTCCATCTGTCCGTCAGGATAGGACCATACGCCTCTTTACATCTCATGTCAAACCGCTTTCAAGAAGCGGGGCATTGCAATAATTTTTGATACTATACAAATTATCGTTGACAAGAAACGGCTGGAAT
>CAYHAB010000298.1:0-10870 GCA_964354505.1 uncultured Thermodesulfobacteriota bacterium | reverse complement strand
TCTGGAACTCAAAGTTAAAGACGAGGTTCATCCCCCCTCGGGGTTATCAATTCCAGCGAGAGGGGAAGAGAGAAATATTGATACGTGAGGGCTACGAAGCCAGCCTGCGCCGCCAGGGGGTTTTGAATCCCGCGGGGCTCTGGGCAAGGGCGTCTCATCCGAGCCATCTGATGGGGAGGGGCGAGGTGCTCATCGTAAAGGGGCCCCGTGGTGAGGTCGCCATCAGAAAATATCGGCACGGAGGGCTGTTGCGTCGCCTCACTGGCGACCTTTTTATCTTCGGCGCCCGCCCCTTTCAGGAGGTAGCCGTCACCGAAGAAGCGAGGTCAGCCGGCGTACCCACTTTGGAAATCCTGGCAGCCATCAAGGAGAGGGGATGGGGAGGATGGTACCGGGGGTACCTCATCACCGCATATCTCCCCGCAGCCTTAGATCTGATCCACTACCTCGACCGGCAGCAGGTAGGAACAAGAAGAAGGGCGGTCATCGAGAAGGCCGCCGAGGCAGTACGAAAGATACACGACAGAGGAGTATATCACGCCGACCTTCACCTCAAAAACTTCTTGGTGGAAGAAGCGCAAGGAATAAAAGTCTATCTCATAGATTTTGACAAATCTACGGTCTTCTCATGTCTGGATACCTCACGGAGGATGAAAAACCTCAAGAGGCTGGACAGGTCGGCGGAAAAACTCAAGGGGTATGGACTCTCCCTGCCCAGACGGGACAAGGCGATATTCTGCCGAGCCTATGCCTCCGGCGATCAAGAGATCCGGCACTACATGAAAATATTTTTGGAACGGTATCGATGGTATAGCCTACTGTATCGATGGGGGTGGCGGATCGCTAGGATCTTCTATCCCCGTCATAACCCCTGGAGAAAATCGATCACATAATCCGCCACTCGATCTTCGATCCCCCACCAGAAGTGATCAGCCCCGGGGACGATGTGGAGCCCCTTAGGCTGGGAAAGGGAGAGAAAAAGTTCTTCCAATTCGGTTACCGGACAGATGAAATCTCGTTCACCGGCGACAATGAGCTTCGGTCTTCTTTCATCTCTGAGCGCAGTAAAATTATAAATGGCCAGCGGTGGGGAGATACAGATAAGGGCCTTCACCCTGTCATCTGACGCAACACCGCTCAATCCCACATATGCCCCGAAGGAATAACCAGCCAGATAGAGGGGGCCATCAACCTCCTGAGCGATGAATGCCGCAGCACCCCGAATATCCTCAACCTCCAGGGCACCATCGCCATATTCTCCCTTACTCCCCCCTACACCCCTGAAATTAAAGCGGAGGGTGGAAAACCCCTTGCCAACCAGAGAGCCCTGCACGGCATCGACGACGTTGTTAAACATAGTGCCGCCGTAGAGGGGATGGGGGTGACAGAGGATGACCCCTCCAGCCTCTCCCCTATGGAGGAGTCCTTCTAACGTCAGGCCGTCCTGTGTAGAAAAAAATACCCGTACTTCCGTCAATCCTTCTCCTTATAAGGAAGGGCCTCATCGATGAGCATTACCGGGATGTCGTCCTTGATGGGGTAGATGAGTTGACACGCCTTGCAGACAAGCCCATCTCCCTTTTCCATCAGAACAATGTCCCCCTTGCACTTGGGACATGCCAAGATCTTCAATAACTCTTTGTTAATAGCCATCTCTTTCCTCCTTTTTGCACCTTCCTGTAAAATGATCCAATAGGTTGCCTCCAAGAGATCCCGGGCGACAAAATCCGGCGGATCTCCCATCCAATCCTCCACCTGTTGCCTGCCATATCCCGTCAAGACCAATATCCCCTTCCCCCCCACTCGACGGATCGCCTCGATATCGTCAGCCTTATCCCCTACCAGATAGGAAAGGGGGAGGTTTATGTGTAAATCTTCTGCGGCCCTCCTCAACATACCCGGCTCGGGCTTGCGGCAGGCGCACCTATCATCAGGGTGATGGGGACAGAAGTACATCCCATCAAACCCGGCCCCCTCGTGCGCCAACAAATCCATCAATTGCCTGTTAATCTCCTCAACGAGAGAAATGGGAAAGTACCCCCTTGCTACACCCGACTGATTGCTCACCACCACCGTTCGGAGGCCGAGGTGATTGATTAGGCGGATGGCCTGCGCAGCGCCGGGGAAGAGTGCTATAGCCCCTGGGTCGCTCAGATAACCTACCTCTTGAATGATGGTACCATCCCGATCGAGAAATACCCCTTCCCTTAGGCCCATCCCTTCCCCCTCGCCTTGATAAGAACCAGCTCCTCAGCCGGCGATGCCGCGCAACCCCTACCCTGCCTCCCCTTTTCTAAAGGTTCAAGCCACAAAATCCTCCTCATGTTACTAAATATTCCCCTCCTGTCAATTTTTCTCACGACCATCTTCATCAACCCCTGGCCTCAACTGCCTAAGAAGGCTATAATGAGATGATAGTAGGTGTGCCATGAGTGGAAGATTGAAAAGACCATCCTTTACCCCCGAAGAGATCAGGGTGGAGACCTTTAAGGCCTCAGGCCCTGGTGGGCAGCACAGAAACAAGCGGGAGACGGCTGTACGAATCCGCCACCTCCCCTCGGGTATCACCGCCCTCTCAACAGAGCATAGATCTCAGGCCAGAAACAAGGCGTTGGCCCTCCGGCGTCTCGAGTTAAAGTTGGACGCCCTAGGGAAAAAGAGGAGACCGCGTATCCCCACCTCCACCCCCCGCTCATATAAGGAAAATATACTGGCGGCCAAGCGCCATCGGGCACAGATAAAGAGATGGCGAAAAAAAGCAACACTCTTCGAACAATAAGGTCCTATTCCCCCTCTCCCTCCTCCAAAGGATCGAACTCCTCTGAAAGACGGGAATCTTCCTGGTCGAAGTCGGCAAAAACGGCCTCCAAGGTGGGGTCAATTTGGTGAGTTGAAGTGCCGTATATTTCCTCTTTTTGTGAGCGCAGCAGGGCGATCCCCACCACTACCAAGAGGTAGGAAGGTAGGGATTGGAAGAGACCTGATAAGAGACCTAAGGGGATCTCGGTGATCAGCAGACCGGCAATCCCTTCTCTTAGGGTGTTCATGACCAAGAGGACACATCCAAAGATAAAGCCCTTCTTCATCCATCGGTAGTTTCTCTCGAGGATCGCTCTCTTCTCGACATAATATTCTTGAAACTTATACCAGCTCCGCGAGATGGACTTCAGGACCTTTTTGTTCGCACCCTTTTGGGCCTTGATCTTGACCACGGTGCCATACCTCTTTCCCCGAAAGATCATATACCTTCTCACGAGGGCCTCTGTCTCCATACGTAACAACTCATATCTCCTCTGCCCCTTGATAAGGACATAGGCGAGAAGACCTAAAATGCATATGGTTATTAAGGGACCAAAAGGTCTGATACCCTGTACACTAGGTGTAACAGGAGCCAAAAAATCCAGAATCATCTCCCAAAAAGTACCGCCTCTCATGATGCCACCTCTTGCTCCTTATTCAAACGCACTGTAATTCCCTCCTGCACCTCTTTGAAGATCCGGAGGTCTCCCCTGATCTTGCCTACAAGGTTCACGGCGCTGGCCGGACGGATCTCATCGCCCCGACTCACAGGGGTAGGTCCAAAAAATATGCAAAAGGATCGCCCCTGGGGCCAGTAACCCAGATCCCCCCTTTCAACCACATCATGTGCCGTATTATCCAGATCAGCGTCAACGGGTATGCTGAAATAGATCTCATCGCCCCAGAGGTTTGCTTTACCATCGATCGGTAACGCCTCCCAAATGAGGGTCGCCGTAGGGCTCTCATTTAATTCACCCTGAACAACTAAGTCGCCGACGCAGATCTTTATCACCTTATCCATCTGCAAACCCGATCTACCGGTTTATCAAGCTGGCTATGTATCCTGCACCAAATCCATTGTCGATGTTCACAACTGCCACATTGGAGGCACAAGAGTTGAGCATGGCCAGGAGGGGTGCTAATCCCCCGAAGGAGGTCCCATAACCCACGCTGGTGGGGACCGCAATAATAGGCCTGGCCACTAATCCCCCCACCACACTGGGCAACGCCCCTTCCATCCCTGCCACGACGATCAAGACATTGGCCTCCATCAATTTCTCCCGATAGTTCAGCAGCCTGTGTATCCCTGAGACCCCGACGTCGTAAAGGGTTTCAACCTTATTCCCCATTATATGAGCGGTTACCGCCGCCTCTTCGGCAACGGGGATGTCCGAGGTCCCTGCTGAAATAATCAAGATGCCTCCCCTCCCTATCTCTTCTACCTCACCAATACTTACCGTGATGGCCTTCGCCCGCTGGTGATAAGTGGCCTGCGGGAACCGTTGTAAAACCGTCTTCGCCTTCTTTTCATCTATCCTCGTCACCAGGATATTCTCCTCCACCTCCATCATCCTCTCCATGATCTTGATCACTTGTTCCGCATCCTTTCCCTCACCGAAGATCACCTCGGGAAAGCCTTTGCGCAGAGGGCGGTGGTGGTCTATCATGGCCTCTCCGATATCTTCGAATGGGAGGGTTTTTAACCTTTGCATGCACTCCTGAACAGTGAGGGCTCCCTCCCGAACAGATCGTAATATCGCTTCTAATTTCTTGGGATCCATATTCCTCCTGGGCAAACACATTTTATGCTTTCCCTCCGTGAGAAGTCAAGCAGAAGGAACAAATCGATTGCACTGAGCCGGATAACATGTTATAAAAATATGTTAAAATCTATGGGAGGGTGAGGACTTAGAAAAAAAAGGAGTTGAAGTCCATGACCTCTCGGTTAAAACTCCTCGCTGAGATCACTAATTTCTGCCGGCAAAAGAAGATCAATCCCCAAACATATCTGCGTCTGAGGATAGAGAAATTACCCTTTAAGCTTGGAGAGGGAAAGGGGAAAGTCCCTTTTCTCTTAGATCGAGAAGTAGCGGAAACCATCTCCTCCTCGGTGCAGCAACTCGTAGGTTTAATCAAGAAGAGAAACGAAAGGGAGATCCGATCTCCCCTCCAGCCTTATATCTCATTAACTGCCCCCAAGCGACCGAAAGATGTCATGGAAAGGTACCTCTGCACGCGAGATCTGCGTGCACGGCCTTTGGAGAAGCGAATTGCAGAAGATGCCATCTGCCACAATCCCTACCTCGACGCCGGAATAGTAGAAGGATGGTTTCTGCAGTACAAAGAGCCCGGCAAGCTGATCTGGACAATCAAGAGGCTTTATCTGAAGGCGATAGAAGAAGAGATCAAGCAAAATGATTGGGCGGATATCGCTTACCTGACCCACCTCTGCCTGGTGGCATACATCAAAAAGGTCAAGAACACCCTCAAGAAGGTGAGCATCAAAGGATTCTCTTATGAAAGACTCGAACAGGCCGTCGGGCAGATGCTCTATTCTACGTTAAAAGAGATCCAAATCGACGTCTTCAATGAGATCCGCTATAAGGATCTCACCTTAGATATATCGAGGATAGAACATCTCATAAAGGGGGGGACAAACCCCCTTACCTTTGTCGCCATAAGACCTACCCTCTTTAAAAATGACCTCAATCCCTATCACTGCGATCAAGAGGGGTTTGACCTCCTACAGGGCCTCACCCAAAAAATTGACCTTGGCCTCCACGATCTAGAAGAAATCGTTAAAACCCTGATGCACCGCTCCAAGAGAAATAAGAGGACAAAAGAAAAACTCGCCGAACTCTGGTCAATCAATAGGATCCGTGAGGCGGTCTTTAACTACTTAAAAGACTATGAAGACTACAGCGGAGGTAAGAATCTCTGGCTCTTCAACCTCTTCCAGAGAAATAAAGTGATCCAAAGCACTCTTACCAATGACGATGCAGGCAAAAAATTTGAAGAAGATCTCAGCAGGCTCATCGCTGAAACCTCACGTTCTGCAGATAAAGAGCAGGCTCAGCGTGTGATAGGTATCGAAACCACTTTCAAGTCTCAAAAAAAGGGAAGGGCCATGAAGAGGCTTTTCTTCAGCTCGAGGGAAGAAGAACAATCCAGAGAAGTAATCGAAGGGCTTCTCCTGTATCAACTCGATACCATGTGGGATGGATGGCTCGACGAGTCATTGCAATACTTGGATGACCGAGAGGTCTTAAAAAAGAGGGATGAGTTGGAGTATGAATATGATAGAGGACGTATCTACCTCCTCGCAACAGACACGCGCCCGATCTTACAGGATCTCACAGTAAAGAAGGAAGGCCACCTCTTTATGGATCTGCGTGGTTTCACGCAGAGGATGTGCAGATCAAAAGAGATCACTATGGCCGATTTCATGTTGAAGGGTTTTTATCTTCCCGTCCTCGAGGTCGCAAAAAAATATTACACTGACGCAGGGGTAAGGCTGAATAACCTCGTGGGAGATGCCATCTCCTTTTCCGGGAGGATAAAGCCCCTCGTCTCTCTTGCCCAAGAAGTAAGGGAAATCTTCGCCAGATACACCGATCACATAAAGGAACAAGAGGGGTTGTTCGGTGATGAAGATGAAATAAGGACCTTGGGGGAGCGGTATCAACGGGAGAGAAAGGCTATTCTCACGGAGAGGAATTATATTGAGGAAAGTATCCAGGGAATCGAGCGGGATTTGAAGCTCAAGGAATTTCTCAATCCCGCACATCTCATCAAGACCCAAGAGGAAGAGTTTAACGTTAAGTTCACCCAATACCAAGAACAGATTAACACCCTACCTCACGAGATTGATCGCGAGGAGGACATTGAGAAAAAAAAGAAGCTCGTCGAACGGCAACAGAATTTGCTGACTATGAAGGAAGGGATCAGCGAGCACAAAAAGGAACTTGCAGAGAGCATCAACTCCATTGGTCAGGATGATCTCAATGATATATTTCGTTTAGTCTGCATAGAGGAACGGGAAGAGTTGGAGCGATTGAGACGACTGCTCAAAGAATCATACGAAAAGGAATCCGAGTTGAACAGGGCCTATGAAATGGAGATTGCGTCTGGGAAAGATGCAGGGATAGAATACGGTCTCTTTATATCGTACGGCGATGCTGCCGAGACCATCGCTTTCGAGGACCCCTTCTGGGGAAAGATGAACGTTGCCATTGCAGAGAAACTCAATGAGGCGGCCAGGGGTACCGGAAGAAATCCCGACATCAGAAAAAAATTGGATCTACTCCTTAGAAATGCCCGTCGAGCCAGGGAAAATCCCTCTCTCACATATCCTTTCTATGTATTCATCGATAAAAGCTATGGATTGTCTCTCCGGTCGGACTTGAGCACCATGGTAGAAAGGGTCCTCCAGAACAAGGATAAAGAAGCGGCACAGGCCGTGATGGAATCCGCCTCTTCCCTCTTTATAAGCGATATTGAAAAGGGGATGAGTGGTTCAGGTGATGACGGCTGGGAAACCTTAACCTATTTCAACGATATCTATAATCTCGGAGAGGCGATGAGCGGGGATGCCCTCCAGGCCTATGTGAAGGAAATAAGCCCTCATACGTACTCCTTTGATAAAACAGTGAAGGTCGCCGAACTCCATCGGGAGATCCAACAACGCTTCTTTTTCCCCACGCCGGAACTAACATTCTTCATCAGTGTTGGGCGGGTAAATGACCACCTTCAATTTGACCTCTTGCGCTACGTCGGGGAATTGGTATTCAAGGGGTTTGAGCTCCATCAAGCGACCGCCGTCTACGAGATAGTCAGAAAGAATTCCCCCCTCTATCTCCTGTTGGAAAGACATCACTTAATGACATGGTATAAGGAGGCCAAAGAAAAAACGGGGATGGGCGTGGCTGCCCTTGGGTAAAGCCCTATTCTACCCCCTGATCATCGGGGAGAGGTTGATCTTCTTCTCGGACAAAAAAGAGAAAGGCCATCGATGGTCTCTTGGATGCGTCTCTGATAACAAATTGGATGCTGTCGAAATCCCACCCCTTGTGCACCCATTGGTTGACGATCCGCTCTAAAGCCTCGTCGGTCACAATACTTGTTTCCACAACCTTATAGACCACAAGCCCTCCCTCCGCGGGATATATCAAACCGCCCTTCCGTACACTCATGTCGAAGGAAGAGAAAAAGAGACCGCATTATGAGGAATATCGCTGCAGAATGGTCTTGATGATTCCGGAGGTCGAAGTCCCTTTAATATAAGGAACGACAGCCGTCTGCTCCACTAATTCTTTACCCACCACCTCCTCCTCTGCCCAATCCCCCCCCTTGACTAAGACTTGGGGGCGAAGGTATGAGATGAGTGCGAAGGGGTCGGGTTCATCAAAAGAAACTACATAGTCGACGGCCTCCAGGGCAGCAAGGACCGTCATCCTCCCCTCCTGAGTGATGATGGGTTTGTTTTCCCCCTTAATCTCCCTCACCGAAGAGTCGGTATTCACCCCCACGATCAGGATATCACCCTTTTGGCGGGCCTCTTCGAGATAGAGGACGTGTCCCTGGTGCACGATGTCAAAACAGCCATTGGTGAAGACGATGCGCTTCCCTTCTTTTTTCAACCTCTCGACGATCCCCTGTAGCTCCTCCCTCTGCTTTATCTTGTCTCGCAAGGACCTCAACTATTCTCCTTCAAAGAAGACCCTATAGGCACGAAAGGTCTCATAGATGTCCCCTTTGCTGGCCACCTCAAAGGGGGAGTGCATACTGAGCAGCGGCGTGCCGCAGTCGATAACATCCATACCGTACACGGCAAGATACTTGGCGACGGTTCCTCCTCCGCCCTCATCGACCTTGCCGAGCTCACCCATCTGCCATACGATGCCTTTCCGGTTAAAAAGCTCTCGTATCTCCGCTACGTACTCAGCATTGGCATCGCTGGTTGAGTATTTTCCCCCGGCGCCGGTAAACTTGCTCAAGCAGACCCCATAACCCATCTTGGCATTGTTCTGGCTTTCATGGACATCCTTGTAGTTGGGGTCTATCCCGGCCGTGACATCGGCGCAGAGCGCCTTGGATGCGAGGAGAATATCCCTGATGAGGATATCGGTGGGCTCTGTACCGGTAGCCCTGAGGATATCAGCCACAAAGTGTTCAAGAAAGCGCGACTTCGCCCCCGTGTTTCCCTCACTGCCGGTCTCCTCCTTATCGAGAAAGAGGGCCACGGTAGTATTATGGGGGGTGGCAACTTCCTCCATCGCCTTGAGGGAGGTATAGGCGCAGACCCGGTCATCATGCCCATAGGAGGCCACAAAGGCCCGATCGAACCCGACATCCCTGGCTTTGCCGGCAGGCACCAGTTCGAGCTCAGCGCTCAAAAAGTCCTCTTCTATGAGGCCGTAGCGTTGATGCAGAAGCTCCAGGATCCTGAGTTTGACCCGTTCCTTGGCTTCCTGGTCAGGATAGGGAAGATGACCCGCCAGGATGGTAAGCTTTTCCGCCTCAATGGCATCCTTGAGTTTCTTCTCCTCCTGCACCTTCCGCGAGAGGTGCGGCAAGAGGTCGCAGATGGTGAAAACCGGATCATCTGCTGCCTCACCGATTTGCACCGATACCTTCTCTCCGCTCTCCTTAATGATAACCCCATGGAGCGCGAGGGGTTGCGCTACCCACTGATACTTTTTGAGCCCGCCATAGTAGTGCGTCCGCAACATGACCATGTCAAGCTCTTCATAAAAGGGGTTCTGTTTCAAATCAATCCTCGGTGAATCGATATGGGATACGACAATCCTGATGCCTTCTTTTAGAGGACGTTTCCCCAGGGTAGCAAGGACAATATTCTTGTCTTTATTGAGGCGGTAGATCCTCTTATCCTTACCCTTGTCGGAGACGGCGTGAAAACCGGCCTTTTGTGCCGACTGCATAACCTCTGCAACTGCCTCCCGTTCGGTCTTTGCCTTGTTCAGAAACTGCTTATACTCCTCTGCAAACCCAAACGCCTCTTCAACCTGGTTGCCGTCGTATCGATCCCAGACGAGCTTTCCCTTAAACTTGACCTTGTCCTCAACATCCTTTGTCGTCACCTTGATCTCCGCCATCAAACCTCCTCCTCTGTCACGCTATGAAATAACCTAAATCTCAGGGGTTGAGCACTATACAATTGATTCATTTTTTAGATCATATTATTACCATTTTATACATCTGTCAAGATTGCTGTTAACAGATCGCTGTTAACAAACAATCATACAAAATCCCCATCGTGGATTTCGGCAACCAATATCAGTGCCCTGTTGACAGGGGCTAAAAGTTCATTGCCTCCTCCTCGGATGCTGTGGGGTTTATACACCCGGAACTCCCCATTCTGCCAGCTGAAGACATAGACAAGGGGCACCAGGGATTGGGGGTCGTTCCATAACCGGCACAACGAAGTCCCCATCAGGGCCTTTTTAAAGGACTTTACGCATAATCGTTACCCGTACGTGAGGCATAGTACCCTTAATATGACTTCTTAAATTCATGTTTTAAAGGCTTCCCAAGGGAATTTTGTGAAATAAAAAACTTTAATTTTTTCAAAGAGTTTCATTGCCTAATCTTTAGGCAATGTGGACAGAGCGTAGAAAGCAGACCCTTCAAAGGGAGGGAGGGGAGGTGCAATCCACAGGTTATCAACAAATTTTGTTGAGATCTACATGCATAATTAATTTATAAAAAAGCAAGTATATAGTACGTCTCTCCGGTCGGCACCCTACAGCACCAGCGGATGGCCGGTAACTAGTCAGACTGCCGTGAAAATCCAACAAGGGGGTTTCTACAGCATGAGGACAACCCCTTGAATCAACGATTGTAACGCGGTATCCTACGGAGGGTCAGCAGCAAGACCCCTCCGATAGTTTTGAGGAGATCATATGCCGGCCAACCTGCCACCCCACTATTATGACGCAGAAAAGAGATTTCGGGATGCCAGAGACCCTGCCGAAAAGGTCACTGCCCTCGAGGCCATGCTCGCCATCATGCCACACCCCAAGGGGACCGACAAGCTGCGGGGCAGGATCTT
>CAYHAB010000297.1:0-3606 GCA_964354505.1 uncultured Thermodesulfobacteriota bacterium | reverse complement strand
TCTCATTGTCAAAAATATTTGCATGAATGAGAAAATCAAGATTCTTCATTGCTAGCCGCAGTTTCTGTGCATTTGGCATGCTGACAGCGGGGTCAGTACCGGACGTAATGTAACCCTTTATCTCGCCCTTATACATATGGTCTATCATGGTAAGTGCATCAGCCTTCTGCGTGTCATCCAGCTTGGGTACCCATGAGTATCCGAAGTCATTATCCTTCGTACCCTTATCGTCGAACCATAATTTAAGAAGACTCGTGATATATTTCGGATAGTTTGACCACCAGTTTATCGAGTTGGCAACCTTGGTAGTAGGAGTATTAGCGGTAAGATATTCTGCCAGTGTAGTCTGTGAAGCTTTTGGAGCTGCCAGATACCCGGGGAGATATTGATACAAGAGTGCATAATCGGTAGAACCCTGAACATTTGGTTCACCTCTCATGGCGTTGATACCGCCACCGGGGATACCCATATTACCCAGCAGGAGCTGGATAATACACATAGTTCTAATGTTCTGCACCGCGACCGTATGCTGGCATTGTCCCAGTGCATACATGATGGTTCCAGCTCTGTCTATGGTACCGGTAGAGGCAAAGGTCTCGTAGACTTTAATCAGGTCTTCTTTCGGTGTGCCGGTGATACTGGATACTTTGTCCAGTGTATATCGGGAATAATGCTGTTTTAAAAGCTGGAATACACAATGCGAGTCCTGGAGAGTCGGGTCTGTTTTGGGAGTCCCGTCATCATTCTTCTTGAAAGCCCATGTGGTTCTATCATAGGTTCTAGTAGTTTCATTGTAACCGGAGAAAAGCCCGTCATTAAAACCAAAAGAGTCAACAACGAGATTGGCGGCATTCGTATAGTTCAAGACATATTCTTTAAAATACTTCTCGTTTTCAATAATGTACTTTATCATTCCGCCAAGAAAGGCAATATCAGTACCTGACCGGAGACGGGCATAAATATCTGCCTTGGCTGATGTCCTCGTGAACCTCGGGTCTACATGAATAATCTTGGCACCCTTTTCCTGGGCTCTCAGTACCCATTTGAAGGACATAGGGTGATTCTCAGCGGCATTACTTCCCTGAATCAGGAAAACGTCTGCATTTTTCAGGTCAATGTAATGATTGGTCATTGCGCCACGGCCGAACGACTCTGACAGAGCCGGTACAGTTGGGCCATGTCAGACACGGGCTTGGTGGTCTATATACACCATACCCAGTGCTCTTGCCATGGATGACATCATGAAACACTCTTCATTGTTTACATTGGAGCTTCCATGCATAGCAATAGTTTCAACGCGATTTACGGTTTTACCCTGGCTATTCGTCTTCATGAAGTCGGCATCTCGTACCGCTTTTATCTTCTCCGCAATTCTAGTAATTGCCCAGTTCCAATCCTTCTTCTCCCATTTATCGCTATACGGAGCACGATACAATATATCCTTGAGCCGGTATTCGTTGGCAGCAGTCGTTTGCATTATATTTGCACCCTTAGGGCAGAGCGTCCCCTCACTAATCGGATGCTCAGGGTCTCCTTCAATATTAAAAATCACGCCATTCTCATCGGTGCTGCAAATCAGACCACACCCGCAAGAACAATAACAACAGATGGATGTTGTTTGAGTCGCTCTCTTCATCTTGTTCATTTTATCCATGTTTACGGCTGCAGCTCTTACAGATTTAGTATCAATACCGAGTGATGAGAGGGCTATGCCTCCAACAATTGTAGCGCCTGTCCCCTTCAGGAATTGTCGACGAGTTACCTGCATGTTTCCTCCTATCTATTATTTTATGAATGCAATAATCAGCTTAATGTACCAATGTACTGGTACAAATATACATTGCACGTCTTGTTTTGTCAAGAGAGAGTTGCTCATGTGGCGATACGCAGAAATGCGGATGATAAGTAATAATTAAATAGAAAACTACAGCAGCTGAAATTTGAATTTATAATGATACGAAGATCGTTTTGCCCGTCTCTGAGGTATCATAACCATCCAGTTTATTGACAATTCTTGTGAATTCGTCACTTGTGATAATCTGGAATAAAGGAGCCACCAAATCACCGCGGTATACAGCACTAGGAGTAACCAGGTCATAGCGTTCTCGAAATAGAGGTAAGAATTCAAGTCCACAACTGTGTGCCGCCGCCTCTATTCCCAACCCGGAATCCGCTTTCCCCTGCGCAATCGCTGTAGCGACTGCAAGATGAGTGTCCAATTCGGTATTATACCCTTGGATTTCACCAGGATCAATCCCAGCTCGTTTAAGTTGAATATCCAACAGGACTCTAGTGCCAGAACCCTTCTGGCGATTGACAAATGAAATTTCTGAACGGCTCAGATCAGATAAACCTTTTATTTGCTTGGGATTACCTGGCGCGATCATCAGTCCTTGAATGCGGTAAACTAAATTCACCACTGCAATTTCACGCCCGGGTAATACGCGTTTAATAAACGGAATGTTGTATTCGCCGGTCTCATCATCAAGCAAATGCGAGCCGGCAAGTTCGGCTTTCTCCTCCTGCAAAGCGATTAGCCCTCCCAAGCTACCTGCGTCGGTGATCTCAACTTCTGTATCCTTTTCATGCTGTCTGAATAACGTCACAAGCATGTTCAAAGCTAAATCATGGCTTCCCACGATGCGTATTATTTTTGTGTGTTTTGTGCGGGACAGCGATGCGTCCTTCGCTTCAGGGTGAACCCGTCTTTCTTCACGCCATCGTTCAAGGCTTGAATAGAATGCTGCTTCTAATTCTTCTGGTTCATAACCTTGACTCAGCATCCTGATAATATCGTCGTTGACATTCTCCAAAAGGTTTTTTCGACGAATTTCTCGGATTAAATTGATATTTTTACTTGGAGAGACAATTGTTCCACCGCCACGCTTCGAAATAACTATTTGTTTTCTTTCGAGTTCAAGGTAAGCTCTGGCAATAGTATTTGGACTAACGTCCAATAGTAATCCGAGGTGCCTGACCGAAGGTAAATGCTCACCTGCTCTGATTTGTTCTGTGACTACGAGCTGCTGAATTTGTTCGGATATTTGCTCGTAGATTGGTTTCGAGGAGCGGGAGTCTATCCTAATTTTCTCAATAATAGTACTCATTTTAGTATACGAAAGTATAGCAATATCATGGAAGGAAGTAAATATTTTCCATTTGTTCATCCCCGAAATGGTTAACGCAACACTGAAATTTTATGTAGTAACCGTTTCTCCGCCGCAACTGTTGGAATCCTGAATGAATGCTTTTGAGTTTATCTTACGGCGTCTATTGATAACCCAGCGAAAGCAGGAATCATGACCTGAACGTTTACAATCTGACCACGACACAGGGATTCTACCCCTTCCGGTTTACAAATGAAACAAATTTGGTCAGCCATTAACTGTAAACGTCTAGACCCAGAATAAGGTATTACGGAACGGTTCCACTTTTCATCTTGGACTAGCCTAGCTTTTTGGAACTCTGTCCAGGCTGGGTGTCTACCTATTACATCTTGAGTTAGTCGTGCTGAAATCGACTGAAGCGGGCTTCCAGTTTGTCCGGCTAAATGTAATACTCCCGGTAGTGCTAGCTGTAAAAAAGCCGCCTCATTACTGGAAGGTC
>CAYHAB010000296.1:0-4871 GCA_964354505.1 uncultured Thermodesulfobacteriota bacterium | reverse complement strand
ATGGAGCCGGCGGGGAGGGTTGAACTCCCGACCTACTGATTACGAATCAGCCGCTCTACCACTGAGCTACGCCGGCCCTGAGTAATCACACTAACAAACTAACGGGCGCAGCGGATAGCTGCGTCCCCTGCGCCATGTTAGCCAGAATAAATCATATTCGGAATTCGCCAGTTCTCTGATCAGCTCTGATCTTTTCACCTAACGTCAACGGTGATTTCTTTTATTTGAATTTCTTGATGTTGGGTCTGGTTTTCCTCTTCTATCATGAGGTCGTATGCATCCTTAATATTCCCTTCCAATTCCTCAAGGGTCTCCCCTTGACTAAAAACACCGGGGATTTCTCTGAGTTTGCCTACATACCATCCATCATCAATCCAATACTCAAGAGTAAAATTGCGCTGCATCTACAGACCTCCTCATTTACCTTGGTTATCATTCTCTTAGGCATACCATACATCTTGATGACGTGAGTGTCAAGCGGCGGGAGAACAACATCAAATGGCTTGTTTCCCCTTGTCCATAGATGATTATTGTGATAATTTGAACTCAAAGTATACAACAATTTTGGGAGACCGAGATGTTCGGCAAGCGGGTCTTGGTCGTTGATGATGAGGAAAACCTGAGACACTACCTACAGATGGTCCTCGGGGAAGGAGGGTACCAGGTAGAGATTGCCCAAGACGGGAAAGAAGCCCTCGAGAAGATGCGGCACCATTCATGGGATATCATTTTGTGCGATATCAGGATGCCTCAGATGGACGGCATGGCCTTTCTCAAGGAGGTGAAGGCAAAGGGGTTGGAGGGCACCGTCATCATGATGTCCGCCTATGGCACCATAGACACGGCTGTGGAGGCAATGAAGATCGGGGCCTATGACTATATATCCAAGCCGTTTAACGCCGATGAGATCATCCTGACATTAAAAAAAGCAGAGGAACGAGAGAGGTTACGGGAAGAAAATATCAGGCTCAAAGAAGAGGCGCAAAGGGATTACGGCTTGAAACATATCGTTGCCCAGAGCGCTGCGATGAAGAATATCTTTGAGCTCATCAAAAAAGTAGCCCGATATAAGTCGTCGGTCTTGATCACCGGCGAGTGCGGGACCGGTAAAGAGCTGGTGGCCCGGGCCATTCATTATTTTAGTGAAAGAAAAGATAATCCTTTAATTTCAGTAAATTGTGGCGCTATACCTGAGAATCTACTTGAAACGGAGCTGTTCGGCCATGTCAAGGGGGCCTTTACCGACGCCGTCAAATCGAAAAAGGGGCTCTTTGAGATGGCGCATCAGGGGACGATGTTTCTCGATGAGGTAGGGGAACTCCCCGTAAGTCTACAGGTAAAACTGCTGCGCGTGCTCCAAGACGGCGAGATCAGGAGGGTAGGGGATACTACCTCTTATAACGTCGATGTCAGCCTCATTGCCGCGACGGCAAAAGACCTGCTCACGGAAGTAAAAAATGGTAGGTTCAGGGAAGACCTCTATTACCGCCTCAACGTCCTCCCTGTCCACCTTCCACCACTCAGAGAAAGAAAAGACGATATACCTCCCCTTGTCGACCACTTCATTGAGCTATATAACGGGAAATTGGTATTGCGGATAAAAGGCGCGTCCAAGGAGGCGATGGAGCAGTTTCTCTTGTACCCGTGGCCGGGCAATGTGCGGGAGTTGGAGAACATCATCGAGCGGGCCATGATCCTGGCAGAAAAGGATACTATCGGCGCTGAGGCCTTCTCGATGCACATGCACGGAGAAGCGGACGCAAGCCCAATCCAATCGGGGTTGTCCGTCAAAAAGAACGCCAGGGATATGGAGATCAGGTTGATAAAAGAGGCGCTGACGAAGACAGGAGGGAACAGAGTGCGGACAGCGCGCATGCTGGAGATAAGCCATAAGGCCCTCCTCTACAAGCTCAAGGACTATGCCCTAGAGGACTATGGAAAAAGTAGGTGAAATGTGGACGGGCACTGCCTTCTTTTCATCATCTCCTCACGTGAGGAGATAAAATCTTAAAATGTTGTAACTATCTCTACTCTGGCACAGTATTTGGTTAGGGGGAAAGGGGCGCTTAGATGAAGCAGGGAGAGGGGGGGGTCACCCTCATAGAGCTTGCCGTGGTGATGGCCATTATCGCCATCATGGCCGTCTTTATGGCCCCTGCCATCGGGGAATGGCTGGATAATTACCGGATCAGACAGTCGGCAAGGGACATTGTTTCTAATCTTCAATTTGCCAAAATGAAGGCTATTTCCAGCCGTATAGAATATCGAGTGCGTTTTGATTTAGAGAACGATGCATATATGCTGGAGAAAAATGACGGCGGATGGACCCAAGAGGAGAGTGTGTTCCGCGTGTCAAGAGGTGTCGATATCGCTAGTGCGGTGGGTCTTGGCAATCCACCACGGGTAGAATTTAATCCCAATGGCACCTGCTCAAGCGGGTCTATCACGATAGATAATGAGAAGGGCAAAACTTATAAAGTTGTGGTTCACTACACCGGCAGGATAAGGATTGATTGAACAGTACACGGTTGTTTGCAATGATTGCTCTTTTTGCTATGAATATTTTTCATACTATTTTAGAATGATTCCACAGCAACATAGTCTTTTCTTAAAGGTCAAAAGATAAAAATCTTTTTAAATCAATATGTTATAAATTATCAACTATGGCACAGATTTTGGATGATAAGAAGAACGTGATGATAGTATGATAATGAAGCAGGGAGAGAAAGGGGTCACCCTCATAGAGCTTGCCGTGGTGATGGCCATTATCGCCATCATGGCCGTATTCATGGCTCCCGCCATCGGGGAGTGGCTGGATAATTACCGGATTAGACAAGCAGCGAGGGAAATATCATCAGATTTTCAATTCGCCAAGATGAAGGCAATCAGCAGCAATTTGAGAAGATACTGTACTATAACATTTAACATAACAGTCGCTGGCACAAACTTTGACTATATAGTCTATCCAGACTATAATAATAATCTTCAGTTAGATGGTAATGTAGGAGATTTGGATGGTGACGGTGTTCAGGAGAATGAAACGAATGAGATTTTTAAAAGCGTAAGGCTTAATGATTCATTTCGAAATGTGGCTTTCGACACTACTCAAGGCGGAGGTGATGGAATAACGTTAATCAATAATGGCAATAGTCAACCTTCAGTCGCCTTTGACCCGGCTGGTTTTCCGAGAGATAATTCCGGTCGTTTGGTAAATCAGCAAAGTATTTTTATTAAAAATACAAAAAACAATAAACGCCGACAAATAACTATTTCAACCACAGGCAGGATAGGAATAAATGAATATTGAACCACATATGCAAAACATAATTAAAAAGCAAGCAGGTTTCACCCTTATCGAGGTGATGATCGCCCTCGTCTTACTGGCTGCAGGGCTTCTGGCCCTGATGACCATGCAGATAGTCTCCATAAAGGCCAATGCCTTCAGCAGTGAGATGACATATACCGCAATGCTCGCTCAGCACAAGTTGGAGGAGCTGAAGAACTTACCTTCTACCGACACAAAACTCCAGACCGGCAATCATCCCTTAACTGCAGAAGCGGCTGATCCATGGTACCGGGCTCAAGACAATAAGGGGATTTCGTACAATATAACCCACAGAGTTTGGAATAATTCTCCGGCTGCGAACATGACGAGAATTCAATTGACAATTCAGTGGATTGGTTCCGCAGCCGGGCAGCAGTCAACCCAAACGTATACAGCCAGCTTTTCAACAGTTCTATCGTCTTTAACACCATGAAGCAATTGATGGCTAGAATCAGGGCAGGAAACAAAGGCGTAACCCTCATCGAGCTTATGATCGTCTTGGTCATTGCCTCTATATTGGTGGGAGGCATCTATACCCTCTTTATGACCCAGCAGCGATCGTATTCCGTGCAGGACCAGGTAGCAGGTGTCCAACAGGATGCCCGTGCCGCCCTTGACATTATGACGCGTGACATCAGGATGGCTGGTTTTTTGGTGGGGCCGGGGAGCAGCTCCGGTTTTACCGATGGATTGATCAATACCATTACATTACCGAGCGGGTTTACTTTCGCCTTAACACCTGTAAACAGCGCTACCACCCCTGATTCAATTACCGTGGTCTTCAGCGCCCAGGAGCTGGGAGTGGTGCAGTCTTTAACCGGCGGGAATCAAGTCAACCTGCTGCTAAGCAGCAACGTTAACCTTAATACTTATTTTGCAAGCAACCCTCTTTTGGTTTCGTTCGACCTCCACGACAATCATCGCAACAAGGTATATCAGGTCAATGCCTTTTCCAACTCGCCGGCACAAGTGACAGTTACCAATTTCCCTTCCGGCAGTGTAACGGTAGGCGGGAAGGTATACGGGGTAAAGGCCATAACCTACTCCGTAACCACTGCTGATGGTGTCCTGCGTCGAAACGAATACACGGGGGGTGGAGCGCAGCCTTTAGCCGGAGACGGGACAACTACTTTTGTTGAAGACCTTCAGTTAGCCTACCAGGTGGCGGGGAGTAATACGTGGATTTTTGATATTCCTGCTCATACGTGGCCCGCTAGCACAACCTTCGCTAACATCAGGATGGTCCGGATAAATATCACTGTCAGGACCGCTGTACAGGATGCTGCTGTCCAGGATGCTGCTCCTGCCACGCAGTTTAATCAACCGGCATTGGAAGATCATTCAACCACGCTCAATGGACCGGACGGTTTCAGAAGAAGGGTCTATACCACCGAGGTCAAGATAAGAAATCTTTGATGAAAAGTGTAATCTATAAATCTAGGAGATCTGCGATGACTGCAATAGAAGAAAGAATCAGGATCATTGGACCCCACTCACAGCAGGGAGCGGCGTTGATCATTGCCATTTTGATCCTTTTAATTTTAAC
>CAYHAB010000295.1:0-3286 GCA_964354505.1 uncultured Thermodesulfobacteriota bacterium | reverse complement strand
GGAAGATTTGATTTAGAAGGGAGGTCTTTGCTGGATCTGCCCGAAGACAATAAGGTGGCGACAGCAGTACGGGAGATGGCGGAAAAGATCTTATAAGTATAAGGATGGTGGAGACGATGCTATTCATTGGGGAGAATGTGCACATCATTTCTAAAAAGGTCTCCGACGCCATACAGCACAAGGACAAAAAGACCTTACAACAGATGGCCGAGAAGCAGGCCGAGGCAGGGATGGACTATATTGACCTCAATATCGGGCCGGCCCGCAAGGACCCGGAGGTCATGGGCTGGTTGGCAGAGGCCGTCCAAGAGGTGGTAGATATCCCCCTCGCCTTGGACAGCACGAACCCGTTGGCGGTAGAGGCCGGCCTCAAGGCAGCCAAGAGGCCCCCCTTGATAAACTCCGCCTCGGGCAAGCAGGAGAGTAAGGAGCGGATGCTCCCCCTGGCGGCCAAGTACGATTGTGAGGTAATCCTCTCCGTACTGACTGACCAGGGTATCCCCTCTGATGCAGAGTCCAGGGCAGAGGGCATCATGGAAACGGCGGCCTACGCCAATGAGCTGGGGATCGAGAATGAGCGGCTGTGGATTGACCCTATTTTGCTCCCTGTCAGTGTTTCGCAACAGGGGGTGATGGCGTGCCTGGAGTTCATTCAGATGCTGCCGGACCTCCTGCCCGGGGTAAAATCGACCATCGGTCTCTCCAATATATCCAATGGGGTGCCCGAGGAACTCAGGGGAATCCTCAACAAGACCTATTTGGTGATGTTGCAGCGCCACGGCATGTATTCGGCTATCGTCGATGCCTTTGATGTCGAGCTACGGGATCTGGCGCGCGGTAAGCTTCCGGGGATCGTGGAGGTGATCCACCAGGTCATGGATGGTGAAGATGTGGAGGCGGCCTCGCTTCCTCCCAAGGAAAGGGATTACGCAAAGACGGCAAAAGTGCTCATGGGGGAGATCCTCTATTCTCATACGTGGTTGGAGCAATAGACAGGAGATAGAGAAATGGTTTTTAGGGCACCTCTCGAGAGCTACAAGGGAAAGGTCAGCGAGGTAATTGTCGGCAAAGGGGAACGGGCGGTAAGGTTAGGAGGGGAGAATGTCCTCGCCTTTAACCAGGGCTTTGATGAAGGGCATTTCCCGAATCCCCCCAAACTCGCCCTGGAGGTCTGGGATATGGAGCCGCAGAACTGGCCCCCCTGGGTCTTGAAGCCGTACAAGGATGTGGCCTCTGATCCAGTTGCCTGGGCGAAGAAATGTGAAGGACTAGGCGCTGATCTCATCTATCTCTATCTTATCAGCGCAGACCCGAACGAAAATGATACCCCGCCAGAACAGGCAGCGGATCTGGCAAAACGGGTCTATGAGGCCATCTCTATCCCGATGATCGTCTACACGACAGGGAATGAGGCCAAAGACCCTGCTGTGCTCGTCAAGGTAGCCGAGGTCCTCAGCGGAGAAAATCTGCTCCTCGGGCCGGTCATCAAAGAGGACTTTGAGCCCATTGCTCATGCCGCCAAAGAACACGGCCACTGTGTGGTGGCGCAAGCCCCCGTGGACATCAACCTGCAGAAGGAACTCAACGTCAAGCTGAGCCGTATCTTGCCCGGCGAACGGATCGTCCTCGATCCCCTCGCCTCTGCCCTGGGATACGGTATCGAGTATTGCTTCTCCGTCATGGAGAGGACCAAGCACGTAGGTATCATGTTCCAGGATGCGATGATGCAGATGCCGCTCATGGCTAACTTTGCCGGGGAGGTCTGGAAGAATAAAGAGCCCAAGGAGCGGGAGGAACTGGGGATTGCCTGGGAGGAGGTGACGGCGATCACGTACCTCTTGGCCGGGGCCGACATAGTGGTGATGCGACACCCCGAGGTGTTTAAGATAGTGAAAGAGATGATCCATGAGGCAGGCGCTTATGTGGAACGGGAAATACCTTAGGACCAATAATAAAAGACGCCAAATTTCTTGACAAGGGATATGATTAGAATTATTCTAAAAATAGACAGATTCTTTAAAAAAGCAAGGATGCAGGAGAGACCACATTTGAGGTCAGCGGTCTAGCACCCCCGCATAGGAGATCGGGTTAAGAAGGCAACGAGACGATGAAGGGAAAGAAAAAGAAGGAAGAGAAGGAAAGGATCATCAGGGCAGAGGATCAGTGGGAGCCCATCGGGCATACCCCCATGCCAGACGTAGCTGACCTGAGGAACTGGGACAGGCGCCTGATGGAGACGTATAAACCCTTTTACGCGCCCTTTTGCGACCTGTGTTGTCTGTGCACCTATGGCAAGTGCGACCTCACGGGGACCAACCGCGGCGCCTGCGGCATCGATATTGCCGGTCAACAGGGCCGCATCGTGACCCTTGCCTGTTGTATGGGTATGAGCGCCCATGCCGGGCATGCCGCCCACATCATCGATTACCTGATCGAGAAGTATGGCGAGGACCACCCCCTTGACTTGGGGGATCAGGTGGACGTGGAGTGCCCCCACATCCGAACCGTCCTGGGTCTGAAGCCAAAGACGCTGGGGGATCTGAAAAAGGCCGTCCAGTACGCTGCCGAACAGCTCGTGCACGTCCTCTCCTCCACCCACACCGGGCAGGAGGGGGATGCAGTGGACTATGAATCCAAGGCCATGCATATCTCCATGCTCGACCATGTCGTTATGGAGGCAGCCGATGTGGCCCAGATCGCTGGTTTCAAATTCCCGACCTCCGTGGCCGACACCCCCCTGGTGGATATGGGGTGGGGCTCGATCGATGCAAGCAAGCCGGTCATCCTCGTGGTCGGCCACAACCCCGCCGCTTCGACCGAGATCATCGACTACCTGAGAAAAGAGGGGCTGGAGGACAAGGTGGAGATTGGCGGCATCTGCTGCACGGCCCTGGAGACGACGCGGTATTCCGACAAGGCCAAGGTCATCGGCCCCCTGTCCCGCCAGCTCTTCTTCGTCCGGACGGGGATCGCCGATGTGATTGTGACCGATGAGCAGTGCATCAGGACGGATATAACCGACGAGGCGAGCAAGGTGGGATCAGTTGTCATCGCCTCCTCGGACAAGGCCTGCCGGGGGCTGGAGGAGGCGAGCGACAAGCCGACGGATGAGGTGGTGAAGGGGATGGTGGACAAGGGAAAGCATGTCCTCATCCTCGATCACGCCAAGGCAGCCGAGGTGGCGGTCAAGGCGGTCCTCCAGATCGCACCGAAGCGGAAAAAGGAAAAGGCAGCATTGATTGACAAGGCAAAGGCCCGAGAGCTGGCTCAGGCCTGCACAGGGTGC
>CAYHAB010000294.1:0-5776 GCA_964354505.1 uncultured Thermodesulfobacteriota bacterium | reverse complement strand
GATCTCTGTATCGTCGGGGCGGACAGGATCGCCAGCAATGGGGATGTGGCTAACAAGATCGGGACCTACACGCTGGCAGTTCTGGCCCATGAGCATACGGTGCCCTTCTACGTCGCCGCACCCCTTTCCACCTTCGATTGGACCATCAGGACGGGCAAGGAGATCCCTATAGAGGAGCGTGAGGCAACAGAAGTGGCGGTCTTGTCGGGGAAGCGTCTGGTCCCGGAGGGGATCGGTGTGCGCAACCCCGCCTTCGACGTCACCCCGCACAAATTCGTGAGCGGCATCGTCACGGAGCAAGGGATCATCCGGCCCCCCCTGGAGGAGGGGTTGAAGCGGATACGGGGGGCAGATGGCCGATAGACCGATCATCACCCTGTTGACCGATTTCGGGTGGGGAGATGGGCATATCGGGGCCATGAAGGGCGTCATCCTCGATATCAACCCCGACAGCCGTATCGTCGACCTGGCCCACCATATCCCCCCCCATGACGTGATGGGGGCTGCCTTTGTCCTGGGGCAAACCTATACGTTCTTCCCGCCGGGGACCATCCATGTGGCTGTCGTGGACCCCGGGGTGGGCGGGGCCCGGAAACCCCTGGTCATTAAGGCAGGGGATTACCTCTTTGTGGGGCCTGACAACGGCGTCTTCACCCTCGTGCTGAGGCAGGAGGAGGGGGTACAGGCCTATGAGCTGACTGAGGAGCGGTTTCGCCTCCCCCGCGTGAGCCAGACCTTCCACGGGAGGGACATCTTTGCCCCTGCAGCCGCCCATCTCTCGCTGGAGGTTGTCCCCGAGGAGATGGGACCTGCCGTAGATATCCATACACTGACAACACTGGCAATCCCCGACCCCGTTGTGGAGGGAGAGACACTCGTCGGGGAAGTGATCTGGGTCGATCACTTCGGCAACCTCATCACCAATATCGCCCAGGAAGCGCTCGGGGCATTCGCCCCGGACGAGATGGTCGAGATAGAGATCAAGGGCGAGACGGTCAGGGGCCTGAAGACATCCTATGAGGAGGGGCAAGCGGGAGAGATCATCGTCCTGTGGGGGAGTGCGGGGTACCTGGAGATCTCTCTTAAGGAAAGGAACCTCCACCGCGAGCTTGGGTGGGGGAGAGGAGAAAAAGTGAGGATCAGGAGGAGGCTATGATCGCTTCACGTGCCAAGGAGATGAAGTCCTTCATCGTCATGGACGTCCTGGAGCGGGCCCAGGAGATGGAGCGCCGCGGCCAGACAGTAATCCACCTGGAGGTAGGTGAGCCAGACTTTGACACCCCGGAGCCCATCAAGGAGGCCTGTCTGCAAGCCATCAGGGAGGGGGCGACCCACTACTCGCACAGCCAGGGTCTGGTGCCACTTCGGGAGGCCATCTGTGAGGAGTATAGGGAGAAATACGGGGTAAAGGTCTCCCCAGAGCAGGTCCTGGTTACCTCGGGGACCTCTCCGGCCATGCTGCTGCTCTTCTCCGCCCTCCTGGAGAAAGGAGACGAGGTGATTCTTTCCAACCCCCACTATCCCTGCTACCCCAACATCATCTCCTACGTGGAGGGCAGGCCCGTCCTGGTGGATACCGAGGAGGGGGAGGGATTTCAATACCTCCCTGCTGAGATCAAGAAGCGGATCACCCCCCGGACCAAGGGGATTATCATCAACTCACCATCCAACCCCACCGGGATCGTCATGGATAAAAAGAGGATGGAGGAGATCGCCTCTCTCTCCTCCCCCATCCTCTCCGATGAGATATACCACGGCCTCGTCTACAAAGGGGAGGAGCACACCATGCTCGAGTTCTCCGATCGCTGTTTCGTCCTCAACGGTTTTTCCAAGCTCTACGCCATGACAGGGTGGCGCTTGGGGTACCTCATCGCCCCGCGGGAGTACATCAGGCCCATGCAGGTGATGCAGCAAAACCTCTTTATCTCCCCCAACTCCTTCGTCCAGTGGGCGGGGATCGCCGCCCTCAAAGAGTCGCGCAAAGAGGTGGAGGAGATGAAGGAAATCTACAACCGCCGTCGCGAGTTTATGCTCAAGCGGCTCAAGGAGATAGGGTTGGGTGTGGCGGTGGAGCCCACCGGGGCCTTTTACATCCTGGCCAATGCCCGGCAATACTCAATTGATTCCTTTCGGTTGGCCTTTGACATCCTGGAAAAGGCCGGCGTGGGGGTGACGCCGGGGATAGACTTCGGGAGCCAGGCAGAGGGGTTTCTGCGCTTCTCCTACGCCAATTCCCTGGAGAACATCGAGGAGGGGATGGAGCGGCTCCAAAGGTATCTAGAAGGGCTCTAGTTCTTTCAGACGGCTTCTCTTATGCCCTATCCAGTACGATGAAGGGGTCTCCCCACGGTGCGGGGGAGGTAATCAGCGTCGGTGAGCCTTGAATTGATGGGTGCGCATACGTTGCACCATCGAGCCACCGGGGTTGATCCGATCAGGTGCCCTCCTTCAAGGTGAAGCGCCATTGGCAGAAGGCATCAGCCGGGTGAGGATCGGGGGGGGCAAAGAGGCACTCCACCTGGATACGGTTATCCACCTTCTGAGCAAAGCTGATGAATTCCCCCCGGTGCATCTCCTTGCAAAAAAACTCCCCAAGCCCCCTCTTGAGGCGGGCCTCCTGGGTGGGGCAACTGGGAACAGTGATGATTACCTCGTCCCCTTTCTCCTCGATCTCATAGCCCACGAGGATATGCCACGGGAAATACCTGAGGGCCTTGACAAACCCCTGCAGCCCTTTTTCTCCGATCTGGAAGCGTCTGATCAGATCATCGGCAGCCATCCCTCCTACCCGGGACCAGACCTGTTCATTGATCCGTTCGGCTGTCGGCTGGTCGAACGCTTGGCCAACATAGATAAACCAGAAGGCATCTATGACGCGGTAGTGCCAGAGCATAAACTCGATATAGCTCTTCAGCTCCGGGGCCTTCATTCGCTCAAAGGGAGAAAGGTCCATCTCATCACCTCCTGCGGCTTTCGCTCATTATAACGAGCGGCCCGGGAAAAAGGAAGGGGCCTTTCCCTTTCTTTTTCCAAAAGTTCCCTTCTATCCTTCTATCCTTTCCCTTGTCTGGCAGTGGTGGTATAATAAGACATGGGTCCGGCAGGGGGCTCGGTAAAAGGGCCCCCTTCTTTTGGTTTGACTTCTGAGGCCATTTTGATATAGTTAAATTTAGGTATAAAAGTTGCATACGCGCGCATCAATGAAATACCTCATCCTCATCGGAGACGGGATGGCCGATCGTCCCTTGAACGAACTGGGGGGTAAGACCCCCTTGATGGTTGCCCGTACCCCAAATATGGATGCCCTGGCGCAGCAAGGAGAGATCGGGCTGGTGCGCACCATCCCCAAGGGATATCCCAAGGGGAGTGAGATCGCCAACCTCTCCGTCTTCGGATATGACCCAAGGCAATACTACACCGGGCGCGGCCCGCTGGAGGCCGCAAGCATCGGGGTCAAGCTTGGTCCTCACGATATCGCCTTTCGCCTGAACCTGGTGAGTTTGGAGGCCATCGGAGGATCGGTGATCATGGAAGACTACAGCGCCGGCCATATCTCCACCGAAGAAGGGGGTGAGATCATCCGGGATCTCGACAGAGAGCTGGGTGACTCGGTCTTTCGCTTCTATCCGGGGATAAGCTACCGCCACCTCCTGGTCTGGAAGGGAAAGGGGGAGAAGATAAAGACAACTCCACCGCACGACATCACTGAGCAAGAGATCGGGGACTACCTCCCCAAAGGGGAGGGGGCCCAGGATCTCATCAGGCTCATGACCGGCACCCAGATCTTCTTGAAGTCTCACCCGGTAAACCACAAGACGCACCAGGAGGGGAAACGAGAGGCCAATGCCACCTGGCCCTGGGGTCAGGGGAAGGCCCCTCAGATGCCGAGCTTCACCGAGCGGTTTGGTCTCACGGGGAGCGTCATTTCGGCCGTTGATCTGATCAAGGGGATCGGCATCTATGCCGGGTTGGAGGTCATTACGGTGCCCGGCGCCACCGGATACCTGGACACCAACTATCAAGGGAAGGCCGAGTATGCGTTGCGGTCCCTGGAAAAAGGCGACTTCGTCTACATACACGTGGAGGCCCCTGACGAGGCCTCACACAACGGGGATCTCGATGCGAAGATAGCGGCCATAGAGGCCTTTGACGAGAAGGTAGTAGGGACCATCGTCAGGGGGATGGAGCGCGGGGGCGATTACAAGATCATGGTCCTCCCCGATCATCCCACCCCCATCGAGCTGAAGACCCACACCGATGACCCCGTCCCTTTTGTGATCTATGATTCTCATGAAAAAGGCGCTTCAGGGAAAGGGGGGTTCGACGAACAAACGGCGGCCAAGAGCGGCATCATGATCGAGGAGGGGCATAAACTGATCGCTCGATTCGTACGGGGGGGGGCGTGAAGACCAAGTTCATCTTCATCACGGGGGGTGTGCTCTCCTCCCTGGGGAAGGGGCTGGCTGCCTCCTCCATCGGGGCCTTGATGGAGCGCAGGGGGCTCACCATCTCCATGCTCAAATTCGATCCCTACATCAACGTGGACCCCGGCACCATGAACCCCTTCCAGCACGGAGAGGTCTTCGTGACCGACGACGGGGCCGAGACCGACTTAGACCTCGGCCACTATGAGCGTTACACTCACGCCAAACTCAGCCAGAAGGGGATGAAGATCAGCGGCGTTTCCCCGGACAACGAATTGGTGGAGATCATCGAGATCCCCGATCACCCCTGGTTTCTGGGGTGCCAGTTTCACCCCGAGTTTCAATCGAGGCCCTGGGAGCCCCATCCCCTCTTTAGGGAGTTTATCAGCGCTTCTCTCGAGGCGAAGAGGAGGTGACGGTGGGCCAAGGTATCCGTATTGGTGAAATAATGGTTGGGGGAGGCGCCCCCCTGGTCTTGATTGCTGGTCCCTGTGTGATCGAGGGAGAGGAATTTACCCTCTCCCTCGCCAAGGATCTATTGGAGATCTCCCGCAACATCCCCATCCCCCTCATCTTCAAGGCCTCATACGATAAGGCCAACCGCACCTCCATCTCCTCAAACCGGGGACCGGGTCTCGTTGAGGGGTTGAGGATCTTACAACGGGTGAAGGAGGAGGTGGGGCTGCCCATCCTCTCCGATGTCCATAGCGTCAGCGAGGTACCCCGGGCAGCAGAGGTCCTGGATGTCATCCAGATCCCCGCCTTTCTCTGCCGTCAGACCGACCTCGTAGTGGAGGCCGGCAGGACGGGAAGGCCGATTAATGTCAAAAAGGGGCAGTTTTTGGCACCCTGGGATATGGTCCACGTGGTGGAGAAGATCACCTCCACCGGCAACGAACAGATCCTCTTGACGGAGCGGGGGACCTCCTTTGGCTACAACAACCTCGTCAGTGACATAAAAGCGCTCCCCATCATGCAGAGATTGGGATACCCCGTCATCTACGACGCCACCCACAGCGTCCAACTACCCGGCGGGGCCGGGAAGGCCTCAGGGGGGAACAGGGAGTTCATCCCTCACTTAGCCAGGGCGGCTGTCGGGGCAGGGGTGGATGGGGTCTTCTTAGAGGTCCATCCGAACCCGGATCAGGCCTTGAGCGACAGTGCCAATTCCTTAAAGCTCGATGCCCTCTCCCCGCTGTTGAGGCAGCTCGGGGGCATCGATCGGATTGTGAAGAAGGATAGGGGATGACCATCGAACGGGCCAAACGGGTATTGCAGATCGAGGCCGAGGCTATCGAGCGGCTGGTGGAGCGGATCAACGAGGATTTCGTACGGGCGGTGGAGTTGATCCT
>CAYHAB010000293.1:0-9538 GCA_964354505.1 uncultured Thermodesulfobacteriota bacterium | reverse complement strand
CCCTTGAACCCTTGTGGGACAACGATCGAACTACAGGCTTCGCCTAAAGACAAGGGTTTTGTTCCCTGAATGGGACAATAATCCTCCCCTTGACTTCTTCGATTCCCCTGTGTTATATTGTTGACCAGTTGTGGCAGGAGTTTGCTCAATGCTAACCTAAAACAAGGAGGGGTACATTATGGATAAGTTTTATTCGTTTTTAAACAAGCTTTTTTTGCTCGTGGGGTTGATCGGATTCATCGTGGCGGGCCTCGCCAAGTTCTTCGATTTTTCCTACTTGGGCCTCTTTCCCTTGAGCTATCTGCGGTTCACCGGAACCTGCCTCCTCTTCGTCATTGCCATCAGCCTCTATCAGGCGGCTCCGCAGAAGCAGACACAAAAAAAGAAAAAGAGATAGTCAACAGGGGCTTTTTACACCAAAAAAGACGGGCGTTATGCCCGTCTTTTTTTATCTCTAGATAATTGCATTTTAGGCGGTGTGGGAGTAGGCTATCAAAGTAAACTACTATCGTTAAAGGAGAGGGTTTTGCTCCCTGAATGGGACAACAAGGGTCTATAGTTGAGGGTAACACGCAGAAGGTTTTCTGTATATTAATTGTGAGAGCGTATAAAGACTAACAATGGCTTCAGAAGATACAGCAGGCCGTTTTGCTAGTGCGAGGAAAGGGGGGAAAGTTGTATGGCACATAAAAAAGTATCTATGAAACATGATAAAAAGATCGCTCTTGTCGCTCACGACAATAAGAAGCGTGATTTAACTGAATGGGCCAAGTATAACAGAGACCTCTTGGCTCACCATAAGGTGTATGCCACAGGCACAACCGGCAGGGTATTGGAACAGGAACTTGGCTTTGAGATTGCCACACTCCAAAGCGGCCCATTGGGGGGTGATTTGCAAATCGGCGCCAAGATTGCCGGAGGTGAGATAGATTTTCTCATCTTTTTCTGGGACCCGCTCGAACCGATGCCCCATGATCCTGATGTCAAAGCCCTCTTACGGATGGCGGTGGTTTGGAATATTCCCCTTGCCTGCAATCGAGCATCAGCCGATTTCATGATCTCATCCCCCTTAATGGACGGAGAATACGATCGGCTTGTCCCTGATTATGATGAGTATAGGGCACGAAAGATGACAAAGGATAGCTCGCGTTAGAGGGGTCGCCGCTTGACAGGGACAACGTCGCCTAACTACCGGCTGAAGGCAAAAGGAAAAACAGTGTGGAGGTTTGCCAGCAGCTTATCCGGGTCGTTCGATATAAAGACTGACCATGAATGCTGGGGTTACGGAGCTTGCGCACCCGGACAGCGAACGCGCAATGCTGTTCATCGCTCGTGAGCGTCTTTGCATACGCAAGGCAGGCGGCCTCGTGCCGGAATACGAGAAAGAACTCGAGATAACCCCCTCTACCCTCACCCATCCCTCTTTGAAACACCGTTACCCCGTTGCCCTCTTTCTTTAGTAACTATGTCTAGACTCATCTAACAAAAAGTCACAACTTGAGTTGACAAAAATGGTCATCGTATGCTATATTTCTTTACCAAATGGGGCATTATTGTTCAAAAAGTGCCACCGGAGAATAAACTGTTTGCCCGGAGCTGAAAGGCGGAAATCCTGGTATTTTTTCAATTAAGGAGGCGCAGATTCTAAAATTGCTACCTTTTGGCACAAACTTTGCTTAATTTTAAATATGGGTCCAGCGCTAAAGGGGCTTGATATCTTTACTTAGAAAGGTCCAGAAAAGAGGAGGTTCCCGCGATGAAGAAGATGTGCTTAGTGCTGATGGCTGTATGCATCGGATCGGCTTTTATTGCCTTGATTCCCTTCAGGGCCCACGCCGTTGAGATAAAGCTCACCTATAGTACCTTCTTCCCCCCCAGCCATGTCCAATCCCAGCTGGCCGCGGCTTGGTGCCGGGAGGTGGAGAGCCGGACCCATGGGAGGGTCAAGGTAGAGTTCTATCCCGGAGGGACATTGACAAAGGCCGCCGAATGTTATGAAGGTGTTGTGAAAGGACGTTCTGATATCGGGTTTTCCGTCTTGGCTTACACCGCGGATAGATTCCCGGTTATGTCAACCGTTGATCAGCCCTTGGGCTACACGTCGGGAAAAGTGGCCACGGCCGTTGCCAACGCCGTTTATCGGAGATTTAAGCCCAAGGAACTCAGCGACACCGCGTTGATGTATCTCCACGCCCACGGCCCCGGCCTTATCAATACAAAAGGTAGGGCGGTGAGGAGGTTGGAGGACATGAGAGGCCTTATGCTCCGATCCACCGGAGTCAGCGAGTTGGTTGTGAAGGCCCTGGGTGGAATAGCGGTCCCCAAACCCATGCCGGAGTGCTATGCAATGATTCAGAAAGGCCAGGTAGCGGGGTCTGTAAATCCTATGGAAGCCTTACAGGGGTGGAAGTTAGCGGAGGTCGTCGGTTATGTTACGACCTCCTACGCTGTCGCTTATACCAGCACCTTCTTCGTGGTCATGAATAAGGATAAATGGAATGCGTTGCCGAAGGATATTCAGACAATCATTCAAGAGCTCAACAATGAATGGGCGGTACAGCATGGCGAGGCCTGGGATAGCAGCGATAGCGAAGGCATGCGATTCTTTCTGTCCCGTGGAAGACAGATCATCGGTCTTGATGCCGCAGAGTCCGCCCGATGGAAGAAGGCCGTCGCTCCCATTATTGAAAACCATGTAAAATATCTGAACGGAAAGGGGCTGAACGGGCGGGAGATTGTCGATTTCACGACCAATGCCTTGCAAAATATGCAATAGATGGCAAGAATCAAAACCATGATAGCTGCCTGTGGGCACCGTGGTAAGAAAGACGAGGCAGAACAGAACCGGATCAAGAACATTTGCATGCGCGTACGATACTTGTAATAATGTAATAACCGCAGTAAAGGAGAGAGTGCCATGTCAGCAAAAAGAGTTGAAGATGATGCAACAGTGACAAACCCGCCGGGCCGGGAAACTGAAAAGTGGGCGCCCCAGCCGTCCGTTCCTCTCAAGAAGGGGTTCGGCTTGAGAGGTAAGATGTTTGCCCTTTTCTTTATTATTCCCATCACTCTGATCATTGCTTCCAGCGTACTCTATATATGGCAATTGAATACACTCTCTTATCGCCTTGGCGTAGGCAGTACGGAGATGGTTAGCCGGTTGAACGAAGAGGCCTTGACCGCGAGGGCGCAGGGGGTTGCTGCAAAAGTAAAACTCTATCTCACGACACATCCGGAATTAAAAAAACAGATGTTCTATTATGATATAAATTTCAGATCGATAGCCATGCAAAAGGAAAGGACAGGGACGGCAGATTATACCGCTTTATATGAGAAGCCGGGAGAAGACGGCATCTGGCGCACCTGGGTCCATGCCAACCCTAATATTATCGGTATTGACATGGCTACGTTAAAAACGTCTCTTGGAGCAAGTTTTGATGGATTCTGGAAGGTTTATACCGGCGTCAAAAATCAACCAGAATCAAAAGGCTTCTATGACTGGCGGGATGCTGATGGCGTTATGCGCAAGAAGTACATGGTATGTGTAGGGGTTGAGGGGACGCCTTATGTTATTGCCGCCACAGGATACGTCGAAGAAGTTACCGACGCGATAAAATTTATGCAAAAAAGCGCCGAACAATTCGCTCTGAGAACAAGATATATCGTTCTTGGCATCCTGGGCGGCACATTGATCCTCATTGGCTTTATCGTCGCTTGGTATGGTTACAGATTAACAGAAAAGATCAGATACTTGACAGATATTACCGACCGTATCAGTGTCGGCGATTTAGATGCCGAAATAACGGGAATTAAATCACAGGATGAGATCGGAGAATTGGCTCATGCCATCAGTCGAATGCAGAGTAGTATCCGTCTTGCCATAAAGAGATTGAGGGAGCGGCGGTAGGCATCGGTGTTTGACCATCTCTGATACACAGGGGATCAAAAAAGGCTAGCCGAGATTGGCTAGCCTTTTTTTTCATTTGGTGGAGCTGAGGGGGATCGAACCCCTGGCCTCTTGAATGCCATTCAAGCGCTCTCCCAGCTGAGCTACAGCCCCATGAACTAAAGATAATGATACAATACAGTATAGAGATCTCATCCCCCTGTGTCAATACCGCGAAAGTGAAAATCGTCACCCGACGTGCCTAGGGGATATCTCTTAAGGCACCGATACTGTTGAGGGTGACAGGGCCGGCCTATCAGCCACAGAGGAGGATCTGATGGTATTTTCGTCGTTTGCGTCTTATAACCGCTTCATACGAAAAGTACTTTCTCATTGACACGTCACGAGGGAACCCCTATATTTGTTATATAGCCGGTATATAGCCGGAGTGGTGAAACTGGTAGACGCAGGGGACTCAAAATCCCCCGGGCCTTGCGCCTGTGCGGGTTCGACTCCCGCCTCCGGCACCAATTGAATATGCGATGGATCTTCCGAGCCTTCCTCCTACGTCCAGAGGGATATGGAGGGTGGCCTATACGGTGTGGTTGAAAACGACCACGCCCCCCGTGCTTGGAAAGGAAGTCCTCAAGAAGGAAGGGCCAATGGCCAGCACGGGGTCATCGGCCCTTAACATTTTAAGAACCATGAAGCTGCTGCTCGACAACTACTCTCGGAAAATCAATTACCTGCGGTTGTCCATTACCGATCGCTGCAATCTGCGCTGCCGCTACTGTATGCCCGAAGAAGGGGTGGGGTTGATCAAACACAACGATCTCCTCACCTATGAGGAGATCGTGAAGGTAATCGAGGTCTTCGCCCGCAACGGGATCTCCAAGATACGCTTAACCGGCGGTGAGCCCCTGGTGAGGAGGGGGGTGGTAGACCTCATCAGGGGTATTACGAGCATCGGCGGGGTCAAAGACCTGAGCCTGACCACCAATGGTGTTCTTTTAAAGGAATACGCCGGGGATCTGCTCCAAGCGGGGCTTCGCCGCATAAACGTCAGCCTCGACACCCTACGCCCCGAGAGATTCGCCTACATCACGAGGAGGGATAGATTCAAGGAGGTGTGGGAGGGGATCGAAGAGGCCCTGCGGTGCCGCCTCTCGCCGGTCAAGGTAAACGCAGTTGTCATAAAGGGCTTTAACGACGACGAAATAAAGGACTTCGCCCGCTTGAGCCTCACCTATCCCCTCCACATCCGCTTTATCGAGTTCATGCCCGTGGGGGAAGGAAGCGATTGGAATGGAGAAGGAATCGTCCCCCTATCCCGGATCATGGAGGTAATCAGGGAGATAGGAGAGCTGATACCCATACGCCCTCAAGACAACGACGGACCAGCCAAGAGGTATTATTTAAAAGGAGGCAAGGGGGAGATCGGATTTATCTCCCCCATCAGCAGCCATTTTTGTGAGCAGTGCAACCGCCTCCGACTCACCCCTGACGGGCAAATCAGGACCTGCCTCTTCTCCGACGAGGAGATCGACCTTAAGGGGGTCTTGAGGGCGTCAGGAGACGGAGACGCGGAGAAAGTGGAGGAGGTCCTCTATCGGGCCTTGCGGGCCAAACCAGAGGGGCATCGGATCGGGGATCGCCGCTTTAAGAAGTGTCAAAGGGGAATGCACGCCATAGGAGGATAGGAGATGAAAGACTTTACCCACCTGGACGAGAGGGGGAGGGCGAAGATGGTCGATGTCACCGAAAAAGAGGCTACCCTGCGGGAGGCCACGGCACGGGGAACAGTTATCATGAGCCCGGAGGCCTTTCAGAGGATCATGGCTGGAGGGATAGAGAAGGGTGACGTCCTGGGGGTGGCGCGGGTAGCGGGCATCATGGGGGCCAAGCGGACGGCAGATCTCATCCCCTTGTGCCACCCATTAAGCATTACGGGTGTAGCGATCACCTTCAATCCTCGCGAGGGAAAACACGCCATAGAGATCGAGGCACAGGTCAAGCTGCAGGGGAAAACGGGTGCGGAGATGGAGGCCTTAACGGCGGTGGCTATAGCAGCCCTGACCATCTATGACATGTGCAAGGCAGTGGACCGCGAGATGGTAATCTCCGACATCCATCTGGTGGAGAAAAAGGGGGGGAAGAGCGGGCACTTTGTATGGGGAAAGAAAGATGCCGGGTAGAGTAATCGCCGTGAATAGCGCCGCGCAACGGGGTATCACGAAGATAAATATGGGAGTCGGTTATCTCCGCGAGGGGTGGGGACTTGAGGGCGACGCCCATGCCGGCGTGTGGGACAGGCAGGTAAGTATTTTGCCACTGGAGGCCATGGCCCTGGTGCCCCCTGCTATCAGGGCTACCTTTGCCGACGACGACTATACGGAAAACATCACTATGGAGGGGCTCCCTCTGAACGATCTGACAATTGGAAAACGCCTGAAGATCGGGGAGGCCGAAGTGGAGATCTGCCACATCGGCAAAGAAACGCCGAAGGATACAGGGAAACCCTATATCGTCAGCCGTGAAGGAAGATTTGGCAAGGTAGTCAAGAGTGGTAAGGTTGCGGTAGGAGATGCTGTGATCCTCCTTGGAAGTGAATAAGGAAGAATTATGTCCAGGTCAAAAGGCACGAGCAGGATGGTATCCTCATCGCCACCCCCCTTTTCGGAACGTCATGTGCCGTCTCCACCATGGTACAAGGAGGACGCCCTGTTCCAGAGCGCCATTGGCTCCGAGGGGGTTCACGAGGGAGGGAAAGAGGTAGAGGCCTGGCCCTTCTAAAAACTCTCAGGAGTCAAGGATCCAAGGATTAGAGGGAAAAAATACTTAAACCCTTCCAAACAAAAAAGGCGGGGTTACCCCCGCTTGTTTTGTTCGTTTTTTCACCGAACCCTTGAACCCTTTGTACTAAATCCAAAACCCAAACATCATGATCCCCCCTGCCACCAGGGGGATAGTAAGGTTGTCGTCTAAACCCGTAGGGAGGAGCTCGACTAAGGCGGCCCCCAGCACCGCCAATGTCCCCCACAGGAGGTTGTCTTGCATGGTGAAGGCTATCACGATCATCCCGCTGGCAAAAAAGGCGACGCTTCCCTCCAAAGACTTGGAAAAGATGCGGATCCTCCCCCATCCACTCCCCACAATACCCGCCGCCGCATCGCAGATAATGAGGATGTAGAGGCTGGCGATGGTCACCGGCTTGGGGAAGAGGATGATGGACAACAGCGCCCCAAAGATGAAATAGGTGGACCCGATAAAACCATGCTTCTCATGCTCACGCAGGAAGCGGGAGGTGATGACGCGGTCGAAAACCTCCTTGAACCCCTTATGGAAGTGTCTGAAGACATCACAGAAGACATAGAAGACGCAGATGGGGAGAAGGATGGTCAAGGTCATCTCCTTGGAGATGTAGCGATACACAATCGGGATGGCAATGGGATACGTATGCATAATCTTTCTGCGGATCTCCAGCCAGGGTATCATGTCAGACCTCGCAATTGCTCTATCTCTTCCGGTGAGAGGGGGCGATAATGCCCCGGCCTCAGTCCCTCCAGGGTGAGGGAGGCAAATCTGATCCTCTTGAGCTGCAGGACCGGATGTCTGATCGCGTCAAAGGTCCTTTTGATCACTCGATTCCTCCCCTCGTGCAAGGTGACCTTCACCCACGAGTTCTTTTGAAGCCTCTTGAACGGTATGACCTTCAACTGAGGGCTCATCCCATCATCGAGCATAACCCCCTTCTCGAGCCTCTTTATCTCATTGGTGTTCAAAGTCCCCTTCACCTTCACCAGATAGGTCCTGGGGACCCCGTAGCGGGGATGTGCCAGCTGCATAGCCAACCCCCCATCATTGGTAAGCAACAGGAGCCCCTCAGCGTCATAATCGAGTCTACCCACGGGAAATACCTTGGTCTTGATCCGCGGGATGAGATCTTTGATGGTGGGCCTTCCTTCGGGGTCATTGAGGGAGGTGATGACGCCGCGAGGCTTATAGAGGAGGTAATAGACCTTGGGGGCGGGGCGGGTGAGCAAGCGCCCGTCCACCCTGATCCAATCGAGGGCGGGATCCGCCTTAAACCCCAACTCACTGACAATCCTACCGTTCACGCTGACCTTCCCTGCCAGGATTAGATCCTCCCCTCCCCTTCTTGAGACAACCCCGGCCTCGGAGAGGATCTTGTGCAGCCGAACTGACGTCATCTCTATTCCTCTTCCTTCTCTTCCACTATTTCACCCGTTTGAGGCTCCAACTCCTCTTCATCCTTCAGGGCATCCAGCTCCTGGAGGGTGGGCAACCCGCCGAGGTCACGCAGCCCAAAGACCTCCAGAAAGCGTCTGCTCGTCCCGTATACCAAAGGTCTGCCGGCGACCTCCTTCCGGCCCAGGATCTTGATGAGCCCCTTCTCCAACAGGGAATTCAACACCCACCCCGAATCCACCCCTCTGATGTGCTCGACCTCTGCCCTGACGATGGGTTGGCGGTAGGCCACAATGGCCAGGGTCTCCAAGGCGGATTGACTGAGCCTGGCCGGCTTTACCTTTCTCAAGTTCCTGATCCAAGAGGCATATTCCACCTTGCTGCGAAACTGGTACCCCTCCCCCACCTCCATCAGGTGAAAACTCCTTCCCATCCCTTGATATTCGGCCACGAGTTCCGTAAGGACCTCTTTAATCACCCGTTTCCCCACGTGGTCCCCCACTATCTTCACGATGTTATCCACCGTGAGGGGGTGTTGATGGACGAACAGGAGAGACTCGATAATCCCTTTGACCTCATCCTGTTGCACGTTATTCCTTCCTCTCCATGGGGATGATGGCGGCGACGGCGTGTTTGTAGATCAACTGATCGCCGTTGCCCTTCAATTGGATGCAGAAGTTGTCGAACCCGGCGATGGTCCCGTAGAGTTTTTCACCGGATATCAACTCCACCGTCAGCCATGACTTTTCTCTGCGCATCCTGTTCAGGAATTGATCTTGGATATTGACTGGTCCTGTCACAATAGCTCCTCGCGCAGTTAATTCCGCCAAAACCCCTCGACCATCCTCCAAACGGCATCCCGATCCCCGGGATATTCAACCCAGTGGATCTGGGTATCGGCCTTAAACCAGGTGATCTGCCTCCGTGCATACCTCCTGGTATCCCGCTTGATGCGTCTGACGGCCTCCGGGAGGTCATACCCCCCCTGAATATAGGCCACCATCTGTTTATAGCCGAGGGACTGCAACGCCTTGAGCGCGGGGGAATACCCCATCTCCACAAGTCGCCGGACCTCATCTTCCAACCCTTGCCGAAGCATCTCATCGACCCTGCCTTCGATGCGCCGGTACAGTTCCCCTCTCTCCGGCATCAAGCCTATCTTCAGCACGAGATAGGGTCCCTCCTTAAAGAGGTGCCTCTGGCGGAGGGCCGAAATGGGTCGCCCCGTCCTCTCGTAGGCCTCCAGGGCCCTGATGATGCGATAGGTATCATGGGGGTGCAGCCGAGCGGCGGTAGCCTGATCCACCTCCTGCAGGCGCATATAGAGCTGTTCCCTCCCCCCTGTCTGGGCCTCGGATTGCAGCTGCTCCCGGATAGCCGGGTCCACCTCCCCGCCCCTGATCAGGCCGGAGGTCAGGGCCTTGATATAGAGACCGGTGCCCC
>CAYHAB010000292.1:0-12961 GCA_964354505.1 uncultured Thermodesulfobacteriota bacterium | reverse complement strand
CCCTTTCGCTTGTCTGATCTCCTGGACTACCAGGTGGGGGTCCAATACCTCCCCTGTTGTCGGAGGCGAAAAGGGTTTGCCAAGCACCACCTGATCCGCCTCCCCCAGTGCTGTTGCCAGTCCCTCTTGAAAGACCTTTCTGCGCATGGTTTGGCTCCGGGGCTCGAAGATAGCCCACAGGCGCCTGTCTGGATAACGAGATCTCAAAGCCCGCAGGGTCTCTCGTATGGCGGTGGGGTGGTGGGCAAAGTCATCCAGCACCGTTATCCCTCCTGTCTCACCGATCACCTCCATCCGGCGTCTGACACCCTGGAAGGTGCGCAAACCCTCTCTTATCTGAGCTATGGAAAGACCGATAAGACTGGCAGCGATTGCCGCCCCCATGACGTTGTTCAGATTGTGCTCGCCCCAGAGAGGAACTTCCAACTCCCCGAGCTCTTTCCCATCCCGCTGCAGGCAAAAGGCCATCCCCGTGGATGTTACCCGCGCCCCCTGAGGGGACCACTTCCCCTTTTCCCCGAAGGTCTCCACTCGGCACTGTACACTTGAGATTAACTCCCTGACAACCACGTCATCAATACAGGCGATGAGGATGCCTTCTTTGGGGATGATGTCAAGGAGTTGGCGAAAGGCGCGCTTTATCTCATCCAGGTCATGGTAGATGTCGGCATGGTCGAATTCGATGCTATTCAGGATCACGATCTGAGGACGGTAATGGAGGAACTTGGGTCTCTTGTCAAAAAAGGCACAGTCGTACTCATCACCCTCCAGGACGACCCACTCCCCTTCCCCAGAGCGGTACCCCCGGCCGAAGTTCAACGGGACCCCCCCGACGAGCAACGAAGGATCCACCCCCCCTGCAAAGAGGAGCCATGCGAGCAAGGACGTTGTGGTGGTCTTTCCATGGGTGCCGGCTATCACCGCTGAGCGCCTTCCATCCAGAAGGTATTCCCGGATCAAAGCGGGGAGGGAGAGGTAGGGAATACCTCTATCCAGAACGGCCTCCACCTCGGGATTCCCCCTCGATACGGCGTTACCGATTACCACCAGGTCGGGAGGAGATAAGAGATGGGCGGCGTCATACCCCTTCTCAACCACGATGTTACCCTCGTGCAGAAGTCGATCCGTGGGGGGGTGGAGGGAGGTATCCGAGCCCATCACCGCATACCCCATCTCCTGAAGCAGGAGGGCGGCTTGGGCCATGGCGATTCCGCCTATGCCGATGAAGTAGACGTGGGCACCCTTTTTCAGCATGGGCCCTGAAGGATATACCTTTTTCTTAGCGATGATGCGTGGCGGAAATGCCCTGACCTCATCATTGATCCGTTACTCCTCTCCCTGAAAGGTTACTGCACCTTCGCGCACCCGTACCGGTACACCGAGCGGGATGGTAAGATTCCGGGGGCCGTGGCCGGACGGGAAGCCGAAGAGGATGGGACCTTCGATGTCCTTTAGGACATCCACAATCACCTCGCTGAGGAGGCCATTTTCCGTATCGCACCCGGGCATCTGGCCGAAGATGACCCCTTTCACCCCCTCCAATTTCCCCGCGTTCTTTAAGTGGGTGAGCATACGGTCAATCTTATAGGGGGGTTCATTTACATCCTCTACAAAGAGAACCTTCCCCTGCAGGTCCGGTTCATAGGGGGTCCCCAGTACCGTCACCAGGGAGGAGAGACACCCCCCTATGATCTCTCCCCGGGTTTCATCCCTGCGCAGGACAGTGCAGGTGATCTCCTTGATGGGAGAAGGGGAGGTGAGGGCTGCCTTAAGGGCACGCGCCATCTCTTCATCCCCTTCCAAAAACTGGTTGGTGGCGATGTTGGGGCCGTGCAAGGGGACTATTGAGCACTTTTCCAGCAGATAGATGAGGAGAACCGTAATATCGCTGCATCCCACAAAGGGTTTTGGATGACTTCGGATCACATCGGGATCCAGATAGGGGATGATCCTTTGGGCACCGTAGCCGCCCCGCGCGCACAGGATGGCCTTGACTTCAGGATCGAGGAACATCGCCATAAGCTCCTGGGCCCGCTCCCGATCTTCTCCGGCCAGGTAAAGGTGCTTTCTCTTCAGGAGGGAGGGGGAAGACTTGGTCTCAAACCCCATATCCCTCACCCGTTCCAACCCCTGCTCCAGGTATGCCTCATTCTCTTTCGGGATGTGGCTGGCCGGCGCCACGATGCCGACCGCGTCACCCGGCGAGAGGAGAGGGGGCATGATCGGCGCACGACATCGCTTCATATTTCCTTGATCTCCTCAAAGACGACCCTCTTTAATTTCTTATACGGATCGAAACACTTATCTTCCAGGAGGGTCCGTAGATTCTTCAGGGCAGGAGAGATGTAAGGCCGGAAAAATTCCAACCCCCTGGCCTTGATCAGAAACGCGAAGGCCCCCAGGACCTGCATAGTGCGATGGAGGGCTATCAGACGGTACTGGTCAAGAAAGTCCTTTGGGTCCACGGTAGCTCGATCCTGTATCCGCCTCAGGTAATAGGACAGGATTTCTTCCTGCACCCCCGCATCAAGCTCCACATAGGGATCCAGCAGCAGGGAGGCCAGGTCATATTGGAGGGGGCCCAACCTGCCCCCCTGGAAGTCGAGAAAGCCCAATCCTCCCTTCCTCACCATGATATTCCTGGATTGGAAGTCCCGATAGAGGAAATACCCCGCCGGAGCCTGCGCCGCCTGCCGGGCCAGGTCCTCCAGCTCATTCCTGAGCTCCTCGTCAGGGATGTCGAGGCCGAGGTAGTCCACCAGGAAGGAGAAGTGGAAATACCCCGATTCCCATGCCAGCATAAACCCCTCATCATACGGCGCATTGTGGGTCCGGGCGAGATCAAATCCCTTCCGACCTTCAATCTGGATGAGGACCAGGGCATCGATGACCCCTTGGTAGGTCTCGATTAATTGCCTTCGATTACCCTTAATGCCCAGGACCTCGGTCTGAAGGTGGCAATCGCCCAAATCCTCCATGAGAAACCAGCCTCTCTCCATGTCGTGATGGTAGATATCCGGTACAGGGACCCCTTTTCCCCTCAGATGCCGGGTGATATAGAGGAAGGAATCGTTTTCCGTTACCCCGCGCCTATCCTTGGGGGGATGGCTGTTGACCATAGCCACCCAGCTTTTCTTGTTCCCCCTGACACGATAAAAACGCCTGCCCGAACCTTCTCCGGTGATCTCTTCCCAAAGTAATTTCTCAGGCGAGAGGTACGTCTCGGCAAACCGGACTAGGTCCGGTGGGGGAATGACTCCCTTGTCATCTCTCTTTCCCGCAGACATCGTTTACCCCGGGATCAAGACCTCCCCTTGATGCTGGCCCGTTACCCGGGTCCTGTCACCCACGACACACCCCTCCGCCATACTCCCTTTTTCAATCACTACGTCGTCCCAGATGATGGAATCCTTGATGAGGGCACCCCTTCCGATGCGGGTGCCTTTTCCCACACAGACGCTCCCCTCCATACGGACGCCATCCTCTATATGGGCCTCCGGATGAATGATCGATTTCCCTTCCACGCGCATGAGGTCCTGATGCAAGGCTATATAGTCCTTTACCCTCCCGATATCCCGCCAATACCCCTCTTGCATCTGATGTCCTCTCACGGCCTCTCCCTTGGAAGCGAGCTGGATATAGAACTCTATAATATCAAAATATCCGGCAGAGGGCATGGAGTCAAAAAGTCGGGGTGAGATGATGTGGATCCCCGTAAAGGTCAAGACCTTGGATGGCGAGGAGGATTTTTGTATCTCTTTCTCCCTGACGCTGACGATTCGCCCCTCTTCATCGATCCCCACCTGGTTGAATCGGGGATAGTCGTAGAGGACCAGGGTGGCAAGATTATTCGCTTCTTTATGATAGTGAAGTGCGGGCCTTAGATCAAAGGTATGGTAGATGTCCGCGTTGATTACCACGAAGAGGGGGGCATCGTATAAGAAGTCAGCACAGTTCCTTATTCCACCCCCAGTGCCCAGGATCTCAGGTTCAACCCTCACCTCTATTTCTAGACCCCATCCCTTCTCCTCCGCGAATCGCTCCACCATTTCGGCCAGATGATGGGCGTTGATGATGACCCCCGCTGCTCCCATATCCCGCAACTGCTCAATGGTGATACCCAGCAGGGGGCGGTTCAGCACGGGGAAAAGGGGCTTGGGCCTGATGTTCGTCAGCGGCTCCAGCCTCGTCCCGAGGCCGGCTGCCAAAATCATGCCCTTCATCGCTTCGGGCCCTCAAAGGAGAAACGAAACAGGGGTATTAGAACCGAACCTTTGGTGGTGCCTTGGCCTCCTGCGGGGCCTCAAAGAGGGGCGCCCTGGTGAAGCCGAAGATCCCCGACAATATGTTATTGGGGAACTTCCGGATATAGATATTGTATACCCTGACCGCCTCGTTGTACCTCATGCGCTCCACGGCGATGCGGTTCTCGGTACCGGCCAGTTCGTCCTGGAGGCGGATGAAATTCTGATTGGCCTTGAGGTCGGGGTAGCGTTCCACCACCAGCAATAATCTGCTCAGGGCTGCCGTCAACTGGTTATTGCCCTCTATCTTTTGTGACGGGGTTATTGACCCTGCGACCTTTGCCCGCGCATTGGTGACCTCGATAAAGACCTCCCGCTCATGCTTGGCATATCCCTTGACCGTCTCCACGTAGTTGGGGATGAGGTCCATCCTGCGTTGGAACTGGTTTTCCACCTGGGCCCAGGCCGTTTTGACCCCTTCGTCCAAGGTTACCATATGATTATACATCCTATACAAGCCCAGACCCAAGACCACGATTATGGCTAAGACAATCAGGGTAATCTTTGCCGTTCTTCCCATCTTATTCTCCTTTCTTTAAACTCACACCGTATCCACCCAAGAGGCGAGGCGACTCACCTCTTCGAGATAGCTCTTCATGAGGCCCTTTATCTTCTTCGCGGGGAGCTTTCTTTTCCCCTCCTTGACCTCCCATAATTGCGCGAAAGGCATTGCGTCCAAGCCCGTCTCTGCCGCCATCGCCTGGATGACCTCACCCTTTTGGTGGGGGATCTCTTTATCCCGCAGGTAGAGGATTCCTTGGAAGATGGAGAGAAAAGCGGTAAGGGATTGCGAGGCAAGGGCCACGAGATTTCTCCCCCATCCCCTGCTGGCGAGATATGCCCCCCGCAACTGGAGAAGTTTCCCTTTTATCTCCCTTTCACATTGGAGGCGAAGCTGCTCCCGTCGGATTTCGGTCTCCGCCAGGGGATCTTCCCCCCAAAGCACCCGGTAATGCTGCTTGATGTTCATAAACTCCAGGGGGAAGGTGTCCAGCGAGGTGGCGATGTACTCATTGGTCATAAAGAGGGGTGTTGTCACGCGGCGCCTATGCCATTTTGCTACCACCTTGAAGGCTCTGCCAAGCTCTTTGATCCCCTCCTCCGTGAGGACGATGAGGAAATTGAGATCCGACCTCCTGGGGATGTAGTCGCCTCTGGCCCCGCTTCCATAGAGGACTATGGAGACCAGGTCTTGCCCGAAGATTTGTTGATAGTCGCTGGTGAACTCAGGGATTACCTCCTCCGGGCTCTGAGGCGCCTTTATCATCTTTGCCTTTTTCTCGACCTCTCTCCTCACCGTTGCTTCTATCCGCCTAAAGAGTGCTTTTATCATTGTTATCTTCCTCTCAAAAACTTCTGCTGCTGCCGCCGCCGCCGCTCATCCCACCGCCGAAACCGCCGAACCCACCGCCGAAACCGCCGAACCCACCACCACCGCCCATTCCTCGGCCACCTCCCATAAAGATCCAGGGTAAGAGGAAAAGGGGAGACATGCCTCTCCCTCGACCCAAAAAGCCTAAGATGATGAATAGAACAAAAAAGAGGAGGGGTAAGAGGCCAACCCCCCGCCTTGACGCCGGGAGCTTCGCTCCATAGTGGTTCACGTCGAGATTCACCCCGGCATCTTTGGCCACTACCTGGGCTATGGCCGCCATCCCGTTGAGGATGCCCTCACCGTATTCATCCCGTCGCAGGAACGGGACGACGTATTGATCCAGGATATCCCCCATCTTGGCGTCCGGGAGGATCCCCTCCACACCATATCCGGTCTCAAATGTCACCTGTCTCTCCTTCAAGGCCACGAGGAGGAGTACCCCTTTATTCTCCCCCTTTTTGCCGATGCCCCACGCCTCATAGAGCTTATTGGCGAATATGCGGGGACTTTCTCCCCCCAAGTCACGAAAGGTGGCCACTACCAGTGCGGTGTTTGTCTTATCCCAGAGGGCCTTGGCCAATTGATCCATCCGGGCCTTATACTCCGGGGGAATTACTTCCGCATAGTCGTTGACCGGGACGTTCGTTTGGGGGAATTTTAAGACCTGGGCATTAAGGGGGGTGAGGATGAGAACGACGAACAGGCCCACAAGGGGCCATATCTTCATATATCTGTTCCCGTATCTTTCTCCTGTGTGAGTCATTCTTCAATTCAATCCGAAAAAGTTTTACCCTTATAACATCTTTACCCTTCGGTTGCAAGGGGACTTCTCAGAAATTACGACCTTACATCCTCATTTCCCCACCGGGGTGAGGAGAGAAAAATGGCGTTTTCATCAGTCGAGGATGACGGCACCGTCGCGGGATTTATTCTGTCATCCGAGCCATATCTTTCAGGGCCTGTAGGTCATTCCAGTCCAATCCTTCCGAGCGGCAAGGGAGGATGGTGTTATTGTGAAAGAGGGGTTCTCCCATCAGGTCAAAGGGAGAGATCCGCACCGCTTCTTCCCAGAGGGGGGTACCGGGGAGGGGGGAGTACTCCGCCAGATAGGACCGCGCCCCGCACTCCTTCACGAAGCGGATGGTTTCTTCTACCTCTTCCCGCTCCTGGCCCGGGAGCCCTGCCAAAATATAGGTCCCGATCTCCCGCGGGGCATACCCCGCTCGCCGGAGGTTCTCCACCGCCGACTTGAACTCCTCATTGATCACCTTCCCGCCTGTTGCCATCTGGCGCTCTGGGCTCGTGGTCTCCAGGCTGAGCCGGACCGTGGCGAAGCCCACCTGGCGCATCAGGCATGCCACGTCATGAGTGACTTCTCGGGAGTGGAGACCGTTGGGGGCGTGAAATCGGGCCTTGATACCTCTTGTCCCAATTTCTTGTAATAAGTCGATGGCGAACTGACGATCGACCAAGAGGGCATCGTCATAAAAGGCGATGTCCTCCACCCCAAACACCATCACCCACCGGGCAATCTCCTCGACCACTTGGGCAGGACCGCGTTTAATAAAGCGGGGGTTGAGAAGCGGTGAGGCGCAGTAGGTGCATTGAAAGGGGCACCCCCGAGAGGTGAGGACGCAGCAGTAGTCGATATATGGATAAAGACCAAAGGCCGGCGAGGGGAGGGTGTCGAGGTCATTGAGATCGGGGATAAAAGAGGGGGCAATCCCGGTCAGATCCTCTAGCAGCGCCAAAATCTGAATCTCTCCCCACCCCCTGAGAATGAAATCCGCCCCTGAATTTCCCTCTGCATGCTCCGTACAGAGGGTGGCGTAGTTTCCGCCTAAGATCACCGGTGCGTCCGGGAAGACTTCTTTGACGACTGCGATGACACCCTGCACCCCGCGATACCAGTAGGTCATCCCCGAGGTGACCAGAACAGCCTGGGGCGCCGAAAGGGGGTAGAGGGCTTCTCGAAAGGCCTCAGGGGGTAGACCAAAACGGTAGAATCGGCGGGGGATATCCTGTAGAGGAGGAGGCTTATCCACTTCCTCACGGTAAAAGTGTCCCCTGTGGTCCGGTCTTCGCTTGGGTTCTTTGATGCCGATGGCCCTCAGGGCAGGGTGGTGGACATCCAGGCAGTCGATATAGTGCATGGTCCAGCCATTTTCCTTCAGAAGGGCGGCCAGGTAAAGGAGCCCCAGGGGCTTGGCCCAGAGGTCATAGGCAGCAAAGTCGTAGACCCACGGGTTGATCAGGAGGAGATCTTTCCTTTTTCTTGCCAACCGACCTCCTTAATGGTCAAGGGGATCTCAGCGAACCCCCTGGGTACGCAATGCGACGGGGATAATCGGTTACCCTTCCTCATGATGATATAAATGCAGATGAGGATGCGAGTGTGTTGTATCTTTATGCCTATGGCTATGTATGTGGATGAGGTTATTGGCTTGGAGCAATTGGTTATCTTCCAATATTTCCCGGGCGCTGCCGGACTTTACTATCTTCTTTTCGTGACCGAAGACGTGAACTACATCGGATATTTCCTCAACAATATGCAGATCATGTGTAGAGGTAATGAGTGTTTTACCGGAAGCATTGGCCTGAAGGAGCAAGTCAATGATATGCCTGGTTGTCAAAGGGTCTAGTCCCCCTGTCGGCTCATCCACTATGAGGACATCGGGATCAATCATCAACGTAGATGCTATGGCAACTTTGCGTTTTTCACCGATACTTAACTGATGCGGGGATCGATCCAATAAATCTTTGATGTTCAAAATATTAACAAGTCTCTCGAGACGCTTCGTGATCTCTCTTTTATCAACTCGCAACTGGAGCGGTCCGAAGATAACATCTTCTTGGACGGTTGGACAGAACAACTGGACGTCAGAATTCTGAAAGACCAATCCCACTTTCTTCCTAAAATCCCCGGAAAAGTTTTCATCGTTAAAGAGGTCTTCTTTTAATTCGCTGCCAAAGGCCTTCATGGTGCCTTTGTCAGGGAAAATAAGCCCGTCCAACATATGTAAAAGCGTTGATTTACCTGAGCCGTTTGCGCCGATAATAGTTATCTTCTCGCCCTGACGGATAGTGATATCTACGCCGCATAAGGCGGGATATTTCCCAAGATACGAGAAATGAACATTATTCAATGCAAATATTAAATTATCCATCATGTCCTTTTAGCCTTTTAGCTGATAATCTAAATATATCATTGAAGCGCAGATTATGACAACGAAACAAAACCAGAACCCATCTTTTACGGTGATCTTAAAATCATCCATGGCAACCGGCTCTCCACTATATCCCCTTGAAAGCATTGCCTTATACACGTCTTCATTAAGCTGATACGAGCGATTCCACAAATAGGCGATGTTCCACGCGACAATATGCTGTCCTTTTTTGTAGTGAACTTTTGTTCCTACCCGGCTCTTGATGGCGCGATAGGTGTTTTCGATTATCTCAACAAAAAGATAGATATATCGGTAGCATATTCCAAGGGTCATCACGAAGACTTGTGGTATCCTAAAGACACGCAAAACCTTGAGCAGCTCAAAATGTCTCGTCGTAGTACTTAAAAGAACAACAAACGACACAGACGATGCCACGCGCATAATAAACAATAGTGCCCCGGACAAGCCTTGGCGGGTAACGCTGAGTTTCAGGCCGGCTATGTTGAACGTAATGAGCGCTTCCCCGGGGGTAACGATATTAAATAAGGCAGGAATGGCGATCAGGAGCGAAAAAAAAGGCATGAAGATCCAGGTCCGTTTCAGAAAAAATCCCACGTTGATTTTAGAACAGAGCGTCAGCAGCAGGCATAACGCATAAAGACAAAATAAGATGGAGAGATTCTTGGTAAGAAGTATTTGAATGACGAAGATGAGGAAGGTTATTGCCTTGACCCTTGGATCTAACGACTGTAAAAGACCTTTCTGCAATGCATATGCGTCCGCAAAGATGGATTCCTTTAAAAAAGATAGAGCGCCCATGATTGAGCGCTCTATGAAATTATTGTTTCTAAACACCCTATGTGCCTTTCCTGGCCAACAGCTTGCCTATAAGCAAGACCGCCATGACAGTAAGGGCCATACCCACTATGGCCGATATGATATAGGCAAAACTAAGATGCGACAAACCTTTTTCCTCCCATCCCTTAAAGGCATAATCGGATATAGGCGCGTTCCATAAGGGTGCCAGTTTTTCTAAACCCTTGGGGACATACCCTGCGAGTTCCTTTATCTCATCAATTCCCCACTCTCCCCATGCAGTACCTGCCTTAAAATGGTCGGGGAGCAATAACCCGAGTGGAGAAAGGATGATCAACGCACCTAATCCTATCCACAATTTAGTCGTGATTTTCATAGTTATCCCCTCCCTTCTTTAAGAAGCTCCGGCGCCTGCTTCTGTAAGAATTTTATCACGAGGGCGGTTACCATAGCCTCGACCCAGCCGAATATCAACAGATGCTCCCCTGCCATTGCCGGCACTGCTATGTTCAATCCGTAAGGGGAATAAAGGGCCTGGCCGTCTGCTGTATGGTGCAAAAGCGGCTGCAACCCGAATTCGACGCCTGTTATGAAAGCCGCCACATTAAGGCCAATATAACCAGCCACCCCCGCTGCCACAACCCTTCTGTTTGAACCGACAGGGGCGTTGTGACTCAGGGCCTTGTAGAGATAGTAACCCACAAAGGGTAACACAAAGGCCATGTTAAAACAATTGGCCCCTATGGCCGTAATGCCGCCGTCTCCGAATAATAGTGCCTGTACGACCAAGGCGACGGTTATCGCGATGCATGCCGCCCACGGCCCAAGAAGGATGGCCACTAAGACACCTCCGACTGCATGTCCGGTTGAACCGCCGGGTATGGGGACATTGAACATCATAATCACAAAGCTAAAGGCGGCCCCTATGGCCAGCAGAGGGACCTGTTTTGCCTTGAGGGTCTTCTTCACTATTCTTGTAGCGGCTGTCCATATCGGCAACATCGCCGCGTAGAAAAAACCGCATGTCGCCGGTCCCAAATATCCGTCTGGTATATGCATGTTTTCTCCTTTCTAATGAATATAGTCACAGGTTAACACTACTGAATACTGAATCATTCGCATCTGCATGAGTGTTGATGACAACCCTCTGGTACCCTAACAGCATTTGAACCGCCTCGCAAGACCAGCCTGTTCCGGGGGAGATTATTCTCCCAAAAGGGTTCAAGGGGCCAGGGGGGGCTACCCCCGCCTGGCCCCTTGAACCCTCGCCGTGTTAAAACTCCAGGGTGCTCCGTATCCCGATGACAGTTACAGGATCAAACCTTGCATCCCCCTGGGCGTTCCAGAGGACCTGGAGGTCAGGGGAGATGGCGATATGGTCGTTCAGCTGGAAGCGGTAGTAGAGCTCCAGGTGGGATTCATCCTTCCTGAACCAGGGCTCCCCTGAAAAGCGCTGAAATGCCTTGTAATCATCGCTGATCATCCCTATACCATAGGCGATGCTGAGGGCATCGGCTTCCCTCCCCCAATAGTTGCCCTTTACCTCGGCACCCACGCTCCAGGCCCAGGCGAACTCATAAACCTTCTCGTCCTGGTACCCGGCACGGACAAAGAGGGTGATCTGGGGCGTTACGGCCTGATCGAGGCTGAGGCCGATGCCCCATCCATTGCGGCTGTCACTGATACCGTTTATCTGATCATTCCAGCTCACAAAGCCTTCATCCCGCCGGTGCTGCTTGAACCAGCCATAGAGGCGATAGTTCCCCTGTAATTCGCCAAAACGGGGGTGCAGCCCCGCCTCACCGATAAAAAAGGAATGGTGCCCCAGCTCATCCCAGTCCGCCTCCCCCTGCCCCCAGCCAAAGGAGATATCAAGGATATCCTTGGGTGCATACGTAATGCGGACTCCGGGGCCATTGCCGTCGGGGAACTCGATGGCGGCAGAGTGGACAAAACCGGGGGAGAGGAACTGGGTATTTTCGCAGTTAGCCACCGCATTGGAGTCAAAATACCCCGTTAAATCGATCTTGCCCAGGGTGAAAGTCAGCTTTTCATCGAAGAGCTTATGCTCGTACCAGAGCTCCTTGAGATAGACCCGCTGCTCACCCTCTGCATCCCCGTTGATCCCCCACCAGCTGGGGACTCTGGGGTCAAGCCCATCGCCATAGGCGGCGGAGAGGATGAGTGTCGCCAGGCCGTGGCCGCCGATCTTCTTACTGATCGTGAGGTCGGCGGAGACAGAACCATCCACCCGGTCCGCCCGTTCCCTGTCGCTTGGTATGCCTTCGTTTTGGTGATTGCCAACGCTCCCCTGGACCACCCCTGTGGCTGAAAACCCGATTTCGATCCCCTTCAAGGCCTCCACAACCGCCGCGACCTCCTTTCTGAGTTTCTTTACGTCTTCCTGGCCCTCAGCGCCTTTTTCCGCCGCCCCTTCGGCCTTCTTGGCCTCATGAACCTGGGCACTCTTGTCTTCCAGGTCCTTGATCTTGGTCTCCAACTGCTCGACCTTCTTCTTCAGGGCCCGCAGTTCTTGAAGCAGTTCCTCTTGCTCACCGCCTCTGGCCAACGGGGCCGTAACAAAAAAGAGACCTCCTATGAATAACAAAAGAACCGTGCGAAAAGCCTTCATTACTGCACCTCTTTTCTATGTTTTGTTGGATTCCTATATGCTACTAATTTTTTATTCGTGCTACTAGCAGGCAAAAAAATAATGCCCCTTACATATCCTTGCCGGTCGTTGTCATACTCAATGTCCCATGTTTAACCCCCTTTACTGATCTCAAGCTGTCAGCCAACCTTTGAGCCTCCTTTGGAGAACCTTTGAACGCGATAATCTCCAGGCAATTACTGTGATCTAAATGGACGTGCTGAGAAGAGATAATCAGAGCGCCAAAATCATGCTGAATATCCATTAATTTATGCACCAATTCTCTTTTGTGATGGTCGTATATGAGCGTAATGGCGCCGGCGATCTCTTTACCCTCTTGCCATTGCTTTTGTACCAGTTCCTGGCGCATCAAATCCCGAAAGGCCTCGGAACGGCAGGTATAGTTTTTTTCTCTTACAAGACGGTCGAATTTGTCTAATAACTCCTGATCAAGGGATACCCCAAATCTGACAAGTTTTGACATCAATTCTCCTCGTGTTACTAGTATTAAAAAAATAGCATGCTATAAATTGCATGTCAAGAAAAATTTTTTATTAGGTAGTGTATCATAATGGTATTTCAGTATGGTAAAAGTGGTACTTGCTTTGGATAGACTGAGTTTGACGTTTGATAAACAAATTAATACGTT
>CAYHAB010000291.1:0-3595 GCA_964354505.1 uncultured Thermodesulfobacteriota bacterium | reverse complement strand
CACCTTCGTATACCTTAATCGCCTCTTTGGCGTTAGTTGTATCCATTATATGCTTTGTCTATCCTCATGCTGCCTTCTACATTCTCATCGTTTCTATGCTCTTTTCACCACAAGTGATCGGTGGACAGACCGCTGCCAGGGCGATCACCTTCAGGATGGACGATCTTTTGTTGATGATCATCGTTTTTACCTGGCTTGCCAGGGCCGCTATTTACAAGGAATTGGCTGCCTTTCGCCTCACCCCCCTTCATACCCCCATTGCCCTGTTCATGGCTGCTTCTCTCCTCGCTACCTTACTCGGAATGGTCCGTGGGAATGTGAGTGTGGCATCCGGCCTTTTTTTTAACTTGAAGAGCTGTGAGTATTTCGTCATCTTTTTTATGGTGGTCAACAATGTGAAGGAGGAAAAGGAGATAAAGACCTTCGTGATCCTGATCCTCCTCGTGGCCCTCTTCGTCAACTTCTATGCCCTCTATCAGGTCCCCTCGGGTGAAAGGGTGTCTGCCCCCTTTGAGAGATACGGAGAGCCCAATACCTTAGGTGGATATCTTTTGGTCATCATATCGTTAACTCTTGCCCTTTTTCTTCTGAGGTCCTTCGGCCAGAGGACCAACCTTCTGATTCCATTACTCGTTCTTTCTGGTGTGAGCTTGATGTTTACCCAATCCAGGGGTTCTTGGTTGGGGTTGATATGTATGGGCGCCCCCTTTATGATCCTCTCGCCGAAAAGGATCTTTTTTATCATTGGGGCCATTTTCCTCATTTTTGCCCTTCCCTATATTGCCCCTCAGTCCACGAAAGAGAGATTTGCTGGCACCTTCCGTCCTGACCCCGGCTTTGAACAAACTGAGAGGTTTATGGGGCAGGGACTTGACCCCTCGGCATCAGAAAGGCTGACGAGCTACAAGAAAGGGTTCGAAAAGTGGAAAAAACGCCCCATCTTTGGATATGGGGTCACGGGAGGAGGCTTTATCGACGGTCAGTTTATTCGGGTATTGGTGGAGACGGGGATTGTGGGCATGGCCTTGTTTCTCTTTCTCTTGTGGCGCATGGCGCTTTTTTTATGGGACACCTATTGGTCTGTGGATGACCCATTCTTCAAGGCCCTCTACCTGGGGATGCTGGGTGCCTTGGCAGGCCTCATAGGACATTCAATCAGTGCGAACTCTTTCATCATTGTTCGAGTCATGGAGCCCTTTTGGTTCCTGGCAGGGCTTGCCATGATTCCTATACCTTTAGAAAAAACCGGTCTTGACATCAAATGAAGGCATCTACTCATATGCTTATAATGATGGAAAGTGATGTTTAAGGGATGGGATCATACAAGCCTGACCCCATTGTCTAACCCCAATGTCTATCAATGTCTTCCTTAAATAATTATAGTTCCCGATCTTTAATACAAAGTGTTCTGTGGAATTTCCTTGGCAATGGATGGTTGTTGGTGCTTGCTTTCTTTGCAACGCCATTTATTGTCCATCGCCTTGGCGTCGATTTCTACGGGATACTTACCCTTGTGGGTATCACCGTTGGTTATTTTGCCTTTCTGGAACTTGGACTTGGGAACGCTATGGTGAAATATATTTCTGAGTATGTCGCCCAAGAAGAAGAAGGTAAGATAAGGAAAACATTCTGGTCGTGTATGCTTGTTTATTTCTTTATTGGATCGTTTGGGGCAATAATTATTATACTTTCTGCGCCAATTCTGGTTGAAAAGTTATTTAATATACCTCACGATTCAAAAGAAATGGCCCTTTTTGCCCTGAGATTTGGCGCAATAGGATTTTTACTGACAATGCTATCCGGAGCGACAAGCGGGGTGCTTAGAGCAATTGGCAGATTTGATTTTCTGAATCGTATCGGAATAGTACTTGGCACATTTCAGACCGGCCTTAGCGTTCTCCTTCTTGTAATTGGGTTTTCACTTAAGGAGATAATTCTTGCTACCCTTTTAGTACAGACATTAGGTATTGTTATTTACTCTTTTGTTGCAAGAAAGTTTTTGCCTTATCTTAAAGGCCCCTGCTGGGATACTGCTATCTTTTTTAATCTCCTCAGATTCGGTGGATTTGTCACAATCTCCAGCATCGCAGGGCCAATTCTTGTTAATATAGAAAAGATATTCCTTACTGCTCTTCGCCCAATAGCAGCCCTCACTTATTATTCGGTTCCTTATTCTATAACTACCCGTCTATCTATTATCCCTTCTTCCTTATCTGCTGTGCTTTTTCCTGCCTTCAGTTTTTTAAATGGTTCCAAAGATAAAAGGGCCATCAAGGAACTTCATTATAGAGGTACTCTTTATATTCTGCTTCTGCTTGGATTCCCCGTGCTCTTTTTTGCTCTATTTAGCAGGTCATTTCTGACCGCATGGATGGGGGCTGATTTTGCTATGCAATCTACGGACATAATGATCATTCTTTCTTTTGCTATCCTGATAAATGCGCTTGCCTCTCCTTCGTTCGTTGCAATTCAGGGTCTTGGAAAGCCGTCTCAACCCGCACTGTTTCATGTAATAGAGACAATTATCCATATACCTGTCAGTTACCTTCTCATACGCCATCTTGGAGGAGTGGGTGCCGCATGGGCGTGGTTTATTCGGGTATCGATTGATACCATCCTCCTCCAGAGGGCATCCTGTCGTATTCTTGGAGTAAATCCCTTAACGTGGTTTCGCTCACTTGTATTTCGTGGAATTCCTCCTATAGTAACCTGTGGGCTATTGCTCTGGAGTATAAAGGTTTTTAGCATATCTCTTTTACAGCCACTTACCATTTTAGGTTTATTTGCTATCCTTTTTATATATTTTTGCATTATCTGGAAATATGGGTTGGATGCCGTGGATCGAGACGAGATAAAGGGATTTTTAGCTAATTTCAATCCTCGTATAAAGATTAACTAAGATTGTGATGGAAATTCGTCATGGAAAATGTATCGTGTTGTTTATGTGGTAACGATAACTTTAATCTATATCTAAAGGTTTTAGTTAATAAGAAGTTTGTCTATATTGTCAGGTGCGTTAACTGTGGCCTTACATTTCAAAATCCGATGATGTCGGATAAAGAGCGGTTGGAACTTTATGCTAAAGACTATTTTGAACATGGATATCTTGATAAAGAAAACCAGATCGGGCTTTACGACAATGCGACTTTTTTTCTTGAACGTCTATTAAGGTATTGCGATAAAGGGAGATTGTTGGATATTGGGGCTGCATCAGGAGCGTATGTAAGGGCTGCTATTGATAAAGGTTGGGAGGCACATGGGATTGAATTGTCTCCTTTAGCCGTTGCGTTTGCAAAGGATTACTGGAAGGTTGATCTCATACAAGGAACACTTGAAGAAGCCCGTTTCCAAAATAACTTTTTTGATGCGATAATTTTAATCCATACCCTTGAACATCTTCCTCATCCATTGGAAACTCTGAAAGAGATAAATAGAATTCTGAAGATCACGGGAATGCTATACGTAAGTTTGCCGAATATAGCAAGCTATAAGGCCAAAAAATTAGGAGAAAAATGGTGGGCTCTAAAGCCTGCCGAGCATCTCTTCTTTTTTAGCCCTAAGACTTTAAAACTATTATTTAAAAAGGCTGGCTTTG
>CAYHAB010000290.1:0-3944 GCA_964354505.1 uncultured Thermodesulfobacteriota bacterium | reverse complement strand
TTTACCGAGCCCAGTGCCGAGGTCGATATCGGCTGCGTCATCTGTAAGGGGGAGGGGTGTCGTGTCTGCGGGAATACCGGCTGGCTGGAGATCCTCGGTGCAGGCATGGTAGATCCCGAGGTCTTCCGTATTGTGGGCTATAACCCCGAAGAGGTGACGGGTTTTGCCTTCGGCATGGGGGTCGAACGAATCGCCATGCTGAAGTACAGTATTAATGATATCCGTCTTTTCTTCACCAATGACCTGCGTTTTCTCACGCAGTTTTAGATCCAATGAAAGTAAGCTTCAACTGGTTAAAGGAATATGTCGATTGTGAGCTCTCCCCTTCCGAGCTTGCCGATCTCCTCACCATGGCAGGTCTGGAGATTGAAGGCTTAGAGGAGGTGGGGCCTGAGCTGAAGGATGTGGTGGTGGCCCAGATTGCCTCCCTCTCCCCCCATCCTCAGGCCGATCGACTCTCCCTCTGTTGCGTGAAGGTGGGTGAGAAGTCCTACACCATCGTCTGCGGTGCCCGGAACATGAAGGAGGGGGACAAGGTGGCCTTGGCCCTCGTGGGGGCTGAAATCCCCGAGGGGGTGAGGATACAAAAGACACAGATTCGGGGGGAGATCTCTGAGGGGATGATGTGTTCAGAGGCGGAGCTAGGATTCTCCTCCAGCGCTGAGGGGATAATGATCCTAGCCCCGGAGGCGCCGGTAGGTATCCCCGTGGCGGATTTTCTCAACGTTCGAGATCACATACTGGAGGTCTCTCTCACCCCGAACAGGGGTGATTGCCTCAGCATGATCGGCGTGGCACGTGAGGTAGCTGCCTTGACCGGCGGGAGGTTTCACCCGCCAACCCCTAAGCTGCGGGAGGGGGGAGGGCGTGTGGAGGAATTCGTGCGGGTATCAGTAGTGGACCCTGATCTCTGCCCCCGATATTCCGCTCGGTTCATCACCGGCGTGCAGATCGGTCCCTCTCCCTTCTGGTTGCGTACCAGGTTGGAGCAGGCCGGGGTGAGATCCATCAACAATGTGGTCGACGTGACCAATTATGTCATGTTGGAATATGGTCAGCCACTCCATGCCTTCGATTATGACCTTTTAGAGGGTGGAGAGATTGTGGTAAAGCGGGCGGCTGAGAGAGAGCACTTTGTGACCCTAGATGGAGTGGATCGGGTCTTGCGTAAAGATACCCTTATGATCTGTGATGCTGTCAGGTCGGTGGCTATCGGTGGAGTCATGGGGGGGGTGAACTCAGAGATTCAAGAGGATACCTCCCGTGTCCTCTTAGAGAGTGCCTATTTCTCCCCTGAAGGGATCAGGCGCACCTCCACAGCCTTGGGCCTGCAGACAGAGTCATCGTACCGGTTTGAGCGCGGTATCGATCCTGAGGGGGTGCTCGTCGCCTCTCTGCGAGCGACTGCCCTCATTGCCCAGCTCGCCGGAGGTGAGGCGGCAAAGGGCGTCATAGATTGCTATCCCAATCCCCTTCCCCGTTCAGAAATTAGGCTGCGCCTCCCGAAGATCAGCGCCCTTTTGGGTATGCACGTGGAGCAGGAGGAGGTGAAGGGGATCTTGCAACGCCTCCATATGGAGGTCAGGGAGAACAAAGGCGAAGAATGGGCGGTCTCTCCCCCTCTTTACCGAGGCGATATTACGAGGGAGATAGACCTCATCGAGGAAATAGGGCGTCTCAAGGGATACGATCGTATCCCTGCTCAGATCCCCAAGATGTGGGTACTGCCTTTTCGTAAGGAGCGGGAAAAGGAATTAGGGGCACGGGCCAAGGAGGTGCTGGTCGGCCTCGGGTTCAATGAGGTGATCACCTTCAGTTTTATTTCTCCCCAGTCCCTTGAGGCCCTGCGGTTGCCCCCTGATGATTTCAGGCTTCATCCGTTGACCCTCCTCAATCCCCTTGTAGAGGTACAATCGGTGATGCGGACCACATTGCTACCGGGTCTGCTGGAGACGGCCAGGTATAATCTGAGCCATACGAACAAGGATCTAAAGATATTTGAGCTGCAGGAGGTCTACCGCCGCCGCGAGGAAGAGCGACTGCCGGAGGAGCGGAGGGCCTTGACGGGGCTGGTAATGGGTGTCTTCGCGGGTGAGGGATGGAATATCCCGCTTCGGGAGGCGGACTTTTACGACGTAAAGGGGTGTATCGAGCGATTGCTCGCTGAGCTAAAAATCCCTCCTCCGACCTTTACGAGCAGCGAGGTGATTCCCTATCTCCACCCCAGCAGGGGGACGGTAATAACATTGGATGGAGAGGAGATAGGTGCGGTGGGGGAGCTACACCCTGAGGTGGCGGAGGCCTTTGAACTCCCCCACGGGGTTTTTATCTTTGAACTCGACCTCCCTATCTTGTCGGATCGTTCCTTGAAGGAGATAACGTTTACCCCTCTGCCCAGGTTTCCCGCGGTAGATAGGGATGTGGCGGTGACGGTGGATGAGGGGATGAGCGCCGGAGAGATAACCGAGATTATCAGGGGAGTGGATAACAAATGTATCGAATCAATCGAGGTCTTTGACTGCTATCGGGGTGATCCCATCCCCTCTGGCAGAAAGGGACTGGCATTCAGGATTAGATATCGTTCGCCTGATCGGACCTTGACCGACGAAGAGGCGAACGAATTTCATCAGGAGGTACTGGAGCGGCTGGAGAAGGTGTCCGCATTGATGGTCAGGTAGGGAGTAACTACTATCGCCTAAAGGCGATAGTTTTAGGGGTCGAGGATGCGAGGGTTCAAGGGTTCGCGTGAAAAGCATTCAAGCATGTTTTTAGACCCCTTGGCCCCTTTTGGGACAAAGACCGAACTAAATGATTTGCCTAAAGGCAAGGGTTTTTCTCCCTGAATGAGACAATAAAAGGAGGTGGACGGATGACCAAGGCCGAAATTGTAGAGGGCGTTTATGAAAGGGTGGGATTTTCCAAGAAAGAGGCGACCGAAATGGTGGAGATGGTCTTCGATCTGATGAAGGAGACCCTGGAACGGGGGGAGAAGATTAAGATCTCCGGTTTTGGCAACTTTTTGGTCAAAGAAAAAAGGGCGCGCAAGGGGAGGAATCCTCAGACGGGCGAGGAGCTTGAGATTGCCCCACGGAGGGTGTTGACTTTTAGGCCAAGCCAAACCTTGAAAAAGCTGTTAAATGGTTAAGGGGCCTTTTCATGGCAGTGGGGAAACAGGTTTACCCTGATAAACTCTATTATCGCATTGGAGAGGTTAGTCGTATCACGGGGGTAAAACCCCACGTCTTGAGATACTGGGAGCAGGAGTTCAAACTGCGTCCCGAAAAATTCGGGGGGACTCAGCGCAGATATAGAAGGGAAGACCTGGAGACTATCCTCACCATCAAGAAGCTTCTCTATGAGGAGAGGTTCACGATCACGGGGGCCAAGAAGCGGTTGTTGGATTTGAGCCGCCGACGGAGGGGGCAGATCGAGATGGATTTTTTTGAAAAAGATTATAAAGATGTCCTGCGGGAGGTAAGGAAGGCGTTACGGGAGATAAAAGAGGCCCTTGATTAAGGAAGGTGAATCTGCTATGTTGTTTTATGGTTCGGGGCGTGGCGCAGTCTGGTAGCGCACTGGCATGGGGTGTCAGGAGCCGGAGGTTCAAATCCTCTCGCCCCGACCATCCGTAAAAACCGCTTGTTGGGCATTGACCTGTTTTATTCAGTCCTTTTCTCCCGCCTTCCATGAACTGCACATGAAGATTTTGGTCACCAACGACGATGGTGTTTTCTCTGAAGGGCTGCGCACCTTGGCCAATACGGTGAAGACCCTGGGCGAGGTGTATGTGGTGGCCCCTGACCGAGAGCGAAGCGCCGCCGCTCACTCCTTGACCCTTCACCGTCCCCTGCGGGTGGAAGAGATCTCACCGCGGGTCTACGCGGCAGACGGGACGCCGGTGGATTGTGTCAACCTGGCCGTGTACGGTATCCTGGAAAGATATC
>CAYHAB010000289.1:0-4753 GCA_964354505.1 uncultured Thermodesulfobacteriota bacterium | reverse complement strand
AAAATGTCTGAATGCTTTTCGCGCAACCCCTTGAATCCTCCCGTTTTGTGGGATCCCGCTTCCGTAAATCTATATTGTGGGGTGGGATTGCATCCTTGACCCCTAAAGCTATCGCCTTGAGGCGATAGTAGTTTACTTGAGGCAGCAATCAAAAATCTGTTGACAATGTGCTATTTTATATCTATGTATAGTATTGTGAAAATTTTTATGATCCATAGGTCTGTGGTCAACGCGTATTTTTAAGGAAAGGAGTACAGTGACATGAGAGAAGTGGTTATCGTCAGCGGTGTCAGGACGCCTATCGGGAGTTTTGGTGGGAGTCTGCGGGATATCCCTGCCGTCCGACTTGGGACTTTGGTTATCAAAGAGGCGCTCAAGAGAGCGGGGTTGCGCCCGATAGCGAGCAAAGAGTTACTCGATGTTGGGGCTGATCCCTTGAAGGGGAAGGAGAAGAGCGATCTTGAGAAAAGTGTTTACGATTGGGATCAGTCCCTCAAGCCCGTCCAGATAGACGAGGTCATTATGGGCAATGTCCTCCAGGGCGGGCAGGGGCAGAACCCAGGCCGGCAGGCCAGCGTGTACGCGGGCGTGCCTGTAGAAACTCCGGCGTTTACGATCAACAAGGTATGCGCTTCGGGGCTGAAAGCGATCACGGTGGCTGCCGCACAGATTGCCGTAGGAGAGGCCGATGTGATAGTGGCGGGGGGAATGGAGAGCATGAGTTGCGCCCCCTATTTTCTACCCAAGGCTCGGTGGGGGTACCGGATGGACGTGAGTTCCCGCGGTGAACTCATCGACATGATGGTACTTGACGGAATATGGGAAATCTTTTACGGGTATCATATGGGTAACACCGCTGAAAACGTGGCGGCGCTGTACGGCATTACGAGGGAACAACAGGACGAGTTGGGGCTCATCAGCCACCAGCGGGCGCGAAAGGCCATTACCGGCGGTATCTTTGCGCAGGAGATCATTCCGGTGCCGCTTCCCTCAAAAAAAGGTGATCCCGTTCTGTTCGATACCGATGAGCGGCCTATGGATACGAGTATGGAGAAAATGGCGAAGCTGGCGCCGGCCTTCAGAAAAGATGGGACCGTTACCGCGGGGAATGCCTCCGGCATTAACGATGCCGCAGCGGCCGTGGTCATGATGACTAAGGAAAAAGCGAAAGAACTCGGTCTGAAGCCGATGCTGACCATTCGTGCGTGGGCGTCCGGCGGCCTCGAACCTTCCTACATGGGTCTAGGACCCATCCCGGCCATCAGGAAGGTGCTGAAGAAAACGGGGCTCACCATTGACGACATCGATGTGTTCGAGCTCAATGAGGCTTTCGCTTCTCAGGCCATTGCATGCATGCGAGAGCTCAAGATAAACACCGATAAATGTAACATTCATGGCGGCGGTATTTCCCTGGGGCACCCCATCGGCTGCACAGGCACACGGGTGACCGTGACCCTGGCCTATGAGATGATGAGGCGCGGTGCACGATGGGGACTGGTGAGCATGTGCATCGGTGGCGGACAAGGGATGGCAGCTATCTATGAACGAGAGGAGTAACGAATGGCGTACAAAAACCTTTTGATTGAAGCAGAAGAAGGAATTGCCATTCTCAAGATCAACCGCCCCCAGGTCCTCAACGCCCTCAACCGGGAGACTCTTCTGGAACTCCGGCAGGCCCTGAAGGAGTTGGATGGAAAGAAAGATGTCCGTGCCGTCATCCTCACCGGCGAGGGCGAGAAGGCCTTTGTGGCTGGTGCCGACATAGCGGAGATGAAGGATATGAACTCGGCAGAGGCCCTCGTCTTCTCCCGATTAGGGCATGAGGCATTGGGGATGATCGAGAACCTCACCAAGCCCGTCATCGCCGCGGTGAATGGCTTTGCTCTGGGAGGAGGGCTGGAGATCGCCCTGGCATGTGATTTTATCTATGCCTCGGAGAAGGCCAAGCTGGGGGTGCCGGAGGTGACGCTGGGTATCTTCCCCGGTTTTGGCGGCACTCAACGGCTTTCCCGTCTGATCGGCAAGGGGAGGGCGAAGGAGTTGATCTTCACGGGGAAGATGATCGATGCCCACGAGGCCTATGATTTGGGAATCGTCAATAAGGTCTTTCCCCCCGATAAGCTCATGGAGGAGACAACAAAGACCGCCCGCGCCATAGCCCAGAACGGACCGGTGGCAGTGGGTATGGCCAAAGGCTCGGTGAATGCCGGCTACGATGAGGGACGTGAGGAAGGGGAGGCCATTGAGATGGTTGCGTGGGGTAATGCCTTTGCCACCCGTGATCAAAAGGAGGGGATGGGGGCCTTTCTGGAAAAGCGAAAGCCCCAGTTTAAGGGTGAATAGTAAACTACCACCCCGAAAAGTCGGGATGGTTTAGGGGTTCGAGGGTCTAGGGTGCGAGCGAAAAGAGAATAAACGCTTTGCTGGAATCCTGGACCCCTTGGACCCTTTCACAGGCCCAGGTAGACGGGAGGCTATCCAGGCAGTTTTTTATAACGACGGTTACCTCAGTGCTTTTCCCGTTTCGCCAGACAGTCAAGATCACCTCTTGATCAACCGCAGGGTCTGCCACGAGGGTCAAAAATTCCGCTGCTTCTTCGATCTTTTTATCACCATAGCTCAAGATGATATCCCCCCGCTGCACAACTCCGCCTTGGCAGCAGGGCTGTTGGGTGAGACAAAAACGATGAGTGCGTCTCCCCGCTTCTGCAGTCCGAAATCTGCGACTATCTGAGGGGTAATCTCCTGCACCGATACCCCCAGTCACCCTCGCACGGAAAATTTTTTCTATAAGTTGTATTTTTTATAACTTTTTCAAGGTTTGAATGTGAAAAATTCTGGTATTGACCCATTTTTTTAAATAAGATAACCTGAAGTCATTAACATTTATTGTCTTCCGGAGCGATGATGGAGGAGAGCGAACTCCTGCGGCAGTGGAAGGAGAAGATCAAGACCTTACGGGATATGGGGGTTGAGCTCTTCCCCAACGACTTCAGGGCAGAACATACTTCCGGCGAAATTATCGAGCGGTACGGTGACTGGTCTGCGGAGGCCCTGGCGGGTCTCGAAGAGACCTTCAACTGTGCCGGCCGCATTATGGCCATCAGGGACTTCGGCCGCGCGGCCTTTGTCCATCTACAAGACCGGAAAGATCGGATACAGGCATATCTGCGCCGAGATATTCTGGGTGAGGAGCTCTTCGGGCTGTTCAAAAAGCTCGACGCAGGCGACTTTTTGGGGGTGCGGGGGCGGCTCTTCCGGACGAAGACGGGGGAGTTGACCATCGAGGCCTCATTCATCCAGTTGTTAGCAAAATCCTACTATCCCCTCCCGGAAAAATGGCATGGCCTGACCGATGTGGAAACGAGGTACCGGCAGCGGTATCTGGACCTCATCGTGAACCCGAAGGTCAAAGAGACTTTTTATAAAAGGAATGCGATCATCCAGGGGATGAAAGGATTTCTCCTCCAGCGGGACTTTCTGGAGGTGGAGACCCCTATGATGCAGCCTATCCCGGGCGGTGCGACGGCGCAACCCTTTAAGACCCATCACAACGCCCTGGATATGGATCTCTATCTGCGCATTGCGCCGGAGTTGTATCTCAAACGATTGGTGATCGGGGGGTTGGAGCGGGTCTTTGAATTAAACAGGAACTTTCGCAATGAAGGGGTTTCTTCCCAGCACAACCCCGAGTTCACCATGCTGGAGTTCTATCAGGCGTATAGCACCTACGAGGACTTGATGACCTTGATCGAGGAGATGATCGGGGAGGTCGCCGAGCAGGTCTTTGGTTCTCACCAGATCACCTATCAAGGGGTTGCCTTGGATCTGACCCCGCCCTGGCCCCGCGTCACCCTGAACGAGGCCCTTATCCGGTATGGGGAGGTTGATGAGAAGGTCTTCTCCGACAGGGCTCTTGCTTCCCGTCTGGGGCGGGAGTTGGGCCTGGAAGAGATCACGGGAGAAAGTCTTGGTGAACTCTTGGTGAGAATCTTTGAAGAGGCGGTAGAGCCGAAGCTCATCCGACCCACCTTTATCACCGAATATCCGGTGGAGGTCTCACCGCTCGCCCGGAGGAAGGGTAGCGATCAGGCGGTCACGGAGCGGTTTGAGCTTTTCATCATGGGAAGGGAGATAGCCAATGGGTTCTCCGAGCTCAACGATCCTGAGGACCAGCGGGAGCGGTTTCGGGTTCAGGCGGCTCACAAGGGAGCGGCAGAGGACGACCTATCCATTATTGATGAGGACTTTCTTACCGCCCTGGAGCATGGGATGCCCCCTACGGCAGGGGCGGGGATTGGGATAGACAGGATGGTGATGATCTTGACTGACTCCCCTTCCATCAGGGATGTCATCTTCTTCCCCCAGATGAGGGAGAAGCACTGATGTTTTCCTACGAGCTCTTCATCGGCCTGCGTTATCTCAAGGCCAAGAGGAAGCAGACCTTTATCTCCATCATCACCTTTTTTTCCATCATCGGCGTCATGTTGGGGGTGATGGCCCTCATAGTCGTCTTGGCAGTGATGGACGGCTTCGGGCATGAGATCAGGGAGAAGATACTGGGGGCCAATGCCCACATTATCCTGAGTAAATATGCGAGCGGGATCAAGGATTATCGCGAGGTCATCAAGCAGGTCGAAGGGGTGCCGGGGGTCATTGCCGCCGCCGCCTTTGCCTCTGCTCAGGTCATGTTGTCCGGCACCGGCGGGGTAGCTGGCGCCTTTGTACGGGGCATCGACCCCCCGTTGGAGCG
>CAYHAB010000288.1:0-3096 GCA_964354505.1 uncultured Thermodesulfobacteriota bacterium | reverse complement strand
ATTGTCTTTGTCTCACACTCAATGCAAGATGTAGAAGGAATATGTAATAGAGTGATGTGGCTAGAAAGTCATTCTATTAAACTGATGGGGCAGTCTCAAAAAGTCGTGAGAACCTATTGTAGTGTATGAAAACTTCTTAATATAAATATATAGTATGTGGAATTTATGGTGCGGCGTAGTATTTTATTTAAAGGGCACCTCTAAAAATTCATAGTCTGAGTCGATAGTTTCATATATACTAACTCCGGTTGTAAGCAAGGAAGAAATTGCCGCAACAGGAGGGAAAAGCATGGGCCAGCTTGGATTTTTTGATGTAGAGAAGAAGCTGCAAGAGCTGAGCAAACTGGGAGATCCTTTGGAAAGATTTGCTAAGGCTATTGACTGGGAGCGATTTAAGCCGGTTATCGCCAAGGCCTTTCGCAAAGAGCGAAAGAGCAATGCCGGCAGACCTCCTTTTGATTACGTCATGATGTTTAAGATCATGATATTGCAACATATGTATAATCTTTCCGATGCCCAGACCCAATTTCAGCTAATAGATCGTTTTTCGTTTCGACGGTTTATCGGGGTGGGGGCAGAAGATACGATTCCTGATGAAAAGACCATATGGTTGTTTCGTGAGACCATAACCCGTACGGGGACAGTCAAGCAACTGTTTGCCCTGTTTGGTCGGTTTTTGAATGAGGCCGGATACCATGCGAAAAAGGGTATGATTGTAGATGCCAGTGTTGTGGAAGTCCCCCGGCAACGCAACACGGTTGAGGAAAATAGACAGATTAAAGATGGAGAAGTACCTTCTGCGTGGAAGGATGCGGCGGCAAAGCTGCGACAAAAGGATGTCGATGCTCGATGGACGAAAAAGGGTAATGAGACGTATTATGGGTACAAGAACCATGTGAATGTAGACGTCAAACATAAGCTGATACGCCAGTATGAGGTAACGTCGGCCCATGTTCATGACAGTCAGGAGATTTTTGCCCTGCTTGATCACGGCAATACCCGGCAGGCCATATGGGGGGATAGCGCTTATTCGTCGCAAGAGATTCGGGATCGTTTGTAAGGAGCGTAGCATTGAGAATCATATCCATCGAAAGGGGTACCGAGACCATTCCTTGACTCCCTTTCAGAAGGCGATGAACAAAAAGAAATCGTCGATTCGAGCGCGGGTTGAACACATTTTTGGACGGATCAGTTTTTTGATTGGCCGATGGATCAGGTGCATCGGGCTTAAACGAGCGCAGGCCAAGATTGGGTTGATTAACTTGGTGTACAACATGAACCGGCTCACCTATTTGGTGAATCATGCGTAAGGGGTTGGAAAAGACTGCGTAAAGCCTCCTCTGAAGGTTAAAGGCAGATAATACGATAGCTTTATAACAAATTTTTAGCATCATGAATCTACCTTGAACTACTTTTTAGCGATTAGCAGCAGCAACTCAACCATTTTTACTAATTTTTAGAGGTTCCCTTTTAATATACTATGAATTGAACTTCTCATAACAATACAGTGGCGTTTGTCTTTGACATTTACCTCAGCAAATTATATAGGTGGTCTAAGAGAAAATGGCAAAGAGGACCTTGTTATACAAAGATGCCGGGGTAGATATCGAGGCGGGGGAGCGTTTTGTACAGTTGATCAAGCCCTTGGTCCAACGCACCTTCACCCCGGGTGTTAAGGGCACTATAGGGGGTTTTGCCGCCCTCTTCGCCCCTGACCTCACGGCCTATGAGCGCCCTGTATTGGTCTCCGCCACCGATGGGGTGGGGACTAAATTGAAGGTGGCCTCTCTGATGGGGCGATACGACACCATCGGCATCGACCTGGTAGCCATGTGCGTCAACGATGTAGTAGTTACGGGGGCCGTCCCCCTTTTCTTCCTTGATTATCTTGCGACCCCCCACCTTGACGTGGAGAGGGGGGTGGAGATCATAAAGGGGGTAGCGCAGGGATGCCTGGAGGCAGGGTGTGCCCTAGTGGGGGGAGAGACGGCGGAGATGCCAGGCTTTTATCACGAGGGGGAGTTTGAGATGGCCGGGTTTGCCCTCGGCCTGGTGGATGAGGCAAAGATCGTCGACGGCACTTCCATACATCCAGGTGATGCGATCATCGGTCTCGCCTCCCAGGGGCTGCACAGCAACGGCTACTCCCTGGCCAGACGGGTACTCTTGGATGAGCTGAAATTGGGACTTAATGATAGGGTCGCCGGCTTAGAAGCCTCTCTCGGTGAAGAACTGTTGCGACCGACGCGCATCTATGTCAAGACGGTCCTCTCCCTTGCGCAGTCTTTTCATATCAAGGGAATGGCCCACATCACGGGAGGAGGGATGCCGGGGAACATCATACGAATCCTTCCGCCTGGCAGCAAGGCTATAATCGAAAAAAAGAAATGGGAGATACCGCCCATATTCACGCTGATCGCAAAGGAAGGGAGGGTTCCTGATGAGGAAATGTGGAGGACCTTCAACAACGGGATAGGTATGGCCTTGGTGGTAGATTCTTCCGAAACAGAAAGGATCACTCAAAAGGCCCAAAAGCTGGGTGAGAAGGCCTTTATCATAGGCGAGGTAGTCGCAGGACAGGGTGTGGAGATTGTATAGTAAATATAATGAGGGGGTGCCCCTTGTTATGAGAGAAGGAAGGATCGCTTTTCCTCTCGAAGGAGCTGTGGCGGGAATAACGTGAGGGATGATCACAGAGATTTGAACGACGCAAAGATCCTCTTCATCCGCCTGAGTTCTTTGGGAGATTTGATCCTCACCCTCCCCACCTTGAAGGCCATCAAAGACCGATATCCCCAAGCCCACATCGCCTGGCTGGTGCAGGACGTCTTCCAAGATGTCCTAAGCGGCAACCCATATCTCGATGAGATCCTCCCCGTTGATCTCTTGTCGGTGACCGATAAGTATGCCACCCCCAAGACATGGTTGCGAGGAGGGGTCAAATTGTTCCGCAACCTCAGCAAGGCCTACGGCATCTTCCGAAAAAGAAAATTCGACGTCGTCCTGGAATTCCAGGCCCTCTTTAAGAGCGGCATCTTCGCTTCATTAAACAGAGGGGCTGAGAGGTATGGTTTCAAAAACGCCAGGGAGTTGAGC
>CAYHAB010000287.1:0-5229 GCA_964354505.1 uncultured Thermodesulfobacteriota bacterium | reverse complement strand
TGAAGGGGGTGAGGACGGATATCTCTATGTCAAGGTCCTTCAGCTCATTCTTGTTGATCGGGGGGAACCGGGGGTCGTCAAAGGCTGCCGCCGCAGCCATCTCTTCTACTGTCTTGTACAGGGGCTTGATGCCTTTGATGTGTCCGATGCACCCCCGCAGGTTTCCTTTTTTGGTAACAGTCACGAAGGCGCCCCGAAGCTCCTTGAGCCGTTCGGAAGTCACCTGGAACTTCGGCGCCTCCTTGCCTGAGGCCTTGTTCCAGATCACTTGCCGGGCGATATCATGGAGGGTCTTTTTCTCCTCTGCGTTCAGGCCGAGGTCTACCCCGACTTTTTCCTTTCTGGGTGCTTTGGCGGATTTGTTGCTGCGGTAGAGGGCAGCGGCCATGTACCCCACCACGCTGCTGCGATCCGCTATGACATCGCCGGAGTTGGCATATTTAAGAACCTTGCCCTGATCCGCGCCCAGGGCCTGAGCTGCCAGCATCACCGCCACGACGGGGCCGCCGCCGCAGGCCTCACAGCGCCCTTTGCTCAAATCCTTGCTCAGCCCCTCGGGGTCAAAGGCGTTGACGTGATCCAAGACGATCCGGTCCAATTCCACTGCCTTGTCGTAGGGATGAAAATGCGATAGGTCAGTGCTGGCGACTAGAAGGGCATTTTTCCCCTTGACCACCGCCGCGATGGCCTTACCCACCTCCTCACAGGTTGCGAGATCCTGTTCACCCATGACGAGGGCAACGAGTTGAAAATCCTTGAGTACCACCTGGAGGAAGGGGAGCTGGATCTCCAAGGAGTGCTCTCGTGCGTGGGCCTGAGGGAGGGCGGTGATGAGCGGGCTCTTTTTCATCAGGGCCTCGCTGATCTCCTCTGCGATGGGGGCGATTCCCAGGGGGGTGCGATAACCTCCTTGAGGGTAGATTGAGGCCCCCCGGAAGTGGGCCTGGTGACTGGGGGAGACGATGACGACCACGTCATACTTTTTCCCCTCCAAGAGTTTATACGAGTAGGCCGCCACCTGCCCGGAATACATATACCCTGCGTGCGGCGCGATGAGGGCGATGAGTTCCCCCTCTATCTTCTGCTCGGGGACTTGCGCCAGATACCCTTTGATATCCTTGGTGAGCTGCGCCGGGTCTCCGGGATACCATGAACCCGCAATGACCGACTCTCTGATATTCTTTCCAGACATGGCCTTCCCCCTTTCCTTTATTCCCTTGCTTTCTTCTCCCCCCCACAAAGCGCAGGGAATAAGGGATAACAACGAAAAGAGAACCAACATCCATTTCTTCATACCTGCGATACCTTCAGATCACCTTTTTATATAATTCCCCATGACCCCTTCGTTACTCACGAACCATGAAAATGGTATATAGATCCCCTCTCCCCTAGGGGAGAGGAAATAGTGATTTTATTTTCTAGGCAATTATACCATACCAGACCATACTATCAAGAAACCTAAAAGGCCTTCTTGCTGTCGAGCAGGAGGGTAACCGGCCCATCGTTGACCAGCTCAACTGCCATGTGGGCCTGAAATTCACCCGTGGCCACGGAGATCGTGTTTTCCCGGAGTTTGGTGACAAAACGGTGATAGAGCTCTTGCGCGCGCCGGGGTTCTGCGGCATCGGTGAAGGAAGGTCTGCGACCTTTGCGACAGTCGCCGAAGATGGTGAACTGTGAGACCACCAATATCTCACCCCCGATATCAAGGAGGGAGCAATTGAATTTTCCCTCGTTATCCTCGAAGATCCTGAGCTGAGGTATCTTGCCGGCAAGGTAGTCCGCGTCCGCCTCCTGGTCCGTCTTCCCCACGCCCAGGAAGCACAGCAAACCCCTCTCGATCTCGCCAACGACTTTTCCCTCGACGGAGACTCTGGCTTCCTTTACCCTTTGGACGACGGCGCGCATCTCTGCGGCGGGAGGTAGTTCTTACTCCTCTTCTTTTTCTTTTTGGGCCCCGGCGATCATGCGCTCACTGACATTGGCGGGGACCTCTTCGTAGTGAGAATATTCCAAGGCAAAGCTTCCCTTCCCTCCGGTCATGGACGTGAGGTCAGGGGCATAGCGCAGGACCTCTGCCATGGGGACGTTGGCCTTGACGATCTGGTTGTGCCCTTTGGCCTCCACCCCGAGTATCCGGCCCCTTCTGCCGTTGAGGTCGCCGATGACATCCCCCACGTGGTCCTCGGGGACAACGATCTCAATTTTCATAATCGGCTCCAGGAATATAGGGCTTGCCTCCCGGACGCCCTTCTTGAAGCACATGATGGAGGCGATCTTAAAGGCCATCTCCGAGGAGTCCACCTCGTGGGACTTGCCGTCATAAAAGCGGACCTTAACGTCGACTACGGGATAACCTGCCAGAACGCCGGAGGTGATGGCCTCGGCGATCCCCTTTTCCACGGCCGGGACAAAGTTCCGCGGCACATTCATGCCGGTGAGCGCGTTTTGGAATTCAAAGCCCTTTCCCCGCTCCAGCGGGAAGATATCAAAGTGGACCTCGGCAAACTGCCCGCGCCCGCCGGTCTGCTTTTTATGCCTGTAGATGACCTCCTTGACCGATTTCTTTATGGTCTCCTTGTACGGCACCTTGGGGACATCCAGATCGACCTCTACCCCGAACTTGCGTTTGAGTTTCTCCAGCACCACGTCTACGTGGACCTGCCCCATACAGGAGAGGATGATCTCTTTGGTCTGCAGATCTCGCGAGATGGTTATGGTGGGGTCCTCCTCCATGAGCTTCGGCAGGGAGGTGGCGATCTTCTCTTCGTCCCCTTTGGCCTTGGGCTTGATGGAATATGATATGACGGCCGGAGGATGCGATGCCCCTTCAAAGACGATGGGATTCTTTTCGTTGCACAAGGTATCCCCTGTGGTGGTCTCCTTGAGTTTGGCCACGGCAACGATATCTCCCGGGCCGGCGAACCCAACGGGTTCCTGCTTTTTTCCCAGGAGCATAAAGATCTGTCCGACCCTCTCCTTGGCGTCCTTGGTGGAGTTATAAAGGGTGGTATCCGCGCTGATGCCTCCCGAGAAGACCCGAAAGATGGTCAGCCGGCCGGCGAAGGGGTCGGCGATGGTCTTAAAGACATAGGCGGCGAAGGGGGCGTCTTCTTTGGCCTCTCGCTGCTCTTCCTCTCCTGTGCGGGGGTTCTTTCCCTTCCTGGGCGCCACCTCCGCGGGGGAGGGGAGGCAGATATTGATTACATTCAACAGGAGGTGAATCCCTATGTTCTTGAGGCTTGAGCCGCAGACCACCGGAACGAATTTGCCTTCTACGGTTCCTTTCTTCAGGCACCGTTGGAGGTCTGCGAGGCTTACCTCCGCCCCTTCCAGGTACTTTTCCATGAGCGCGTCATCCATCTCTACCAGGATCTCGATGGCCTTCACCCGTTGCTGCTGCGCCTCTGCGGCCAGCTCCTGGGGGATGGCTTCCTCCCGATACTTTCCACTCCCGTCCCCTTCATATATATAGGCCTTGTTGCCCAGGAGGTCGATGACCCCCGTGAAATCCTTTTCCTGTCCGATGGGGAGCTGTAGGGGAAGGGGTTGGGGGTTATTCAGAATATCCCGGATGTCATTCAGGGTCTCGGCGAAGCGGGCCCTCTCCGCATCCATCTTGCTGATAAAGATGATGCGGGGAAGCTGCAAGGTGTTGGCCTCCCCCCACACCGCCTCGGTCTGGACCTTGACCCCGGCGTTTGCCCCGATGACGATGATCCCCCCTTCTACCACATGCATGCATGCCTTGGCATCGAAGATAAAGTTGGCATCCCCAGGAGTGTCCGCAAGGATCACGCGGTGCTTGTCCCATTCATAGTAGGCGAACGCTGCACTGATGGATATCTGACGATTAATCTCTTCGGGCTCGTAGTCGAGGAGGGATGAACCGTCAGTCACCCTGCCCATACGGTTGTTCATGCCGGTGTCAAAGAGAATTGCGTCTGCCAGTGAGGTCTTTCCGTCGCTGCCGTGACCGAAGATACCGACGTTCCTGATCTTTTCCACTTCATACTTTTTCATACAAAAGCTTCCTCCCTCTGTCTAAGCCGTGCTCGCTTTGTATTAGTACAAGATCAGAAAAATGCACCCTTCTTGCGGGATCATGGGGCTCTCTCGTCTCTTGCGTCATTTCCCACGATGGTCAGGGAATGCAGGGGATTTCGTTCCCTTTATAGTCAGTAACCTTACTTTTTCTGTCTTTAAAAGTCAAGCCTGTGTACTTTCCTCTTTTCCCCCCATGATTGCTGGATACCCCAAGAGGCACGTTGACACCGGAAGGGGCGGGGTGTTATAGAACTCATGAGAAGGACGGCGATGAATTTTTCCAACAATTTGAAAGCGGCCTTTGATCCATCGCACAAGATCGTGGTTTTGACCGGCGCGGGGATTTCGGCGGAAAGCGGTGTGCCGACCTTTCGCGGGGAAGATGGACTCTGGAAGCAATACCGGGCGGAGGAGCTGGCCACACCCTCTGCCTTTGAGGCCAATCCAAAACTGGTTTGGGAGTGGTACGACTGGCGCCGGGGAATCATTGGCAAGGCCGAACCGAATCCCGGGCACAAAGCCATCGCTGAGATGGAGCAGATCTTCCCTCACTTTTTTCTCATTACCCAAAATGTTGATGGCCTGCACCGCCGGGCGGGAAATACCCGGCTTATTGAAATCCATGGCAATCTGTGGCAGCTGCGGTGTGTCAGGGAAGGGCGGGTAAGAGAGGACTACCGCTACCCCTTGCCGGAGATCCCCCCTACGTGTGAGTGCGGGGCCATGCTTCGCCCCCACGTGGTCTGGTTCGGGGAATCCCTGGACGAGGAAGAACTTTCCCAGGCCTTTGGTCTAATAGAGGAGTGCGATCTCCTCCTCGTGGTGGGGACATCCGCCGTGGTCCAGCCGGTGGCCTCCTTTCCTCTCATGGCCAAACGCCGGGGGGGAATGGTGGTAGAGGTGAATATGGACCCGACCCCCATATCCTCGTTAGTAGATGAATCCTTCCAGGGGAAGGCCGGTGAGGTCCTCCCTGCCCTGCTGGAGGAGATAAGAGGGCGCCGTTGAAACGGAGATGGAGAGAAGAGGATTGTGATGTTAGGCAGACAGAAGTGGGAGCACGCGTAAGCCTATTTTTCCTGGAAGGCGTCTTTGATTAATTCTATATCCGGGCCTGAAGGGGTCAGGTGGATGGCCACCACATCGAACCGTGCAGGGATATCCTCCTTCAAATGGCGCGCT
>CAYHAB010000286.1:0-11055 GCA_964354505.1 uncultured Thermodesulfobacteriota bacterium | reverse complement strand
TGAAATCCTTTTACAGATTGATGGAAAAGAAGTTAGAGCAAAGGAAGGGATGACCCTTTTAGAGGCAGCACGAAGTGTGGGAATATCTATTCCGACACTTTGTCACCATGAGAAATTAGAACCTTATGGTGGTTGCCGACTTTGCACAGTAGAAGTAGAAAGTCGCGGCTGGACAAGATTCGTTGTTGCCTGCGTTTACCCGGTAGAAAAGAACTTGGTCGTAAGAACCAGATCTGAGAAGGTAGATAGAATCCGCAAAATGATCCTACAGCTATTGTTGGCTCATGCTCCGGATGCTTTTGATTTGCAGGATTTGGCTCAAGAGTATGGAGCAGACAAAGACCGTTTTGAAAAAGAGGCCTCATTTTGCATTCATTGTGGTCTATGCGTAAGATACTGTGCTGAAGTCAAGAAGAAGAACGCTGTTGGATTTGTTGACAGAGGAATAAGGAAAGAGATCAGTTTCATTCCGGAGATAGCCTCTAAGGAGTGCTGGAACTGCAAAGAATGTTTTCCGCTTTGCCCTACAGAAGCACTACAAGCAGCTTTCGTTTTAACCAAAGCGCTCGCGTTTCCCTAACCTTCTTTCGAATCCGCGTCAGAGGAATAGGCGAAGATTAATACTCTTCCAGGACGGAATCAAAGTACTGGTTTTCGCCTGTTCCGCCAGCAGTTCAAGATACTGGTCGAAGAGGTCCGTCGCCTCGGACCGCAGCCGGTTTCCTCGTATACCATTATGGAATATAGGCCCAGAAATAGGAAGCTATTTCGTCAAGATGGTCGAATCCCTGGGCGCCAAGTTTGTCATCGACGACCACTGCACCGGGACCCGCTATTTCTGGAATGAGGTCATTCCTGGAGACGACCGCCTGGCAGCCATCGCCGCCCGCTATGTGGATTGGCCTCATTGCCCTACCAAGAACTTTGAGGGTAATATGGCGGATGAGAGGGAGTTTGACGAGGCCAAGGCGCAGAGGATGATAGATCTCTTCATGACCGATGCCTTGGGGCTCAAAGAGGTGAAAGACTAACTATCTCTTAAGGATAAAATAAATTAAGGAGGCTAACATGATATCTGCAGGCATAGATGTAGGTGGCAAGAATCTACATATCGTCATAATCAATGATGGTAAAGTGGTGGCGAAGGGGGCCGGGCCGACCGGTATTCAAAAGGCCCAGGCCGCGGAAAAATTGTATGATGAGGTACTTGCTAAGGCAAGCCTCATACGGAGCGATGTTCAGCAAGTGGTTGCGACGGGGAGCGCCGGCAAACGCGTTGCTTTTGCAGGCGGCTATATCCCCGATGTCGCTGCAGATGCGAGGGGCATCAACAAATTGTATCCATCCGTAAGGACGGTCATTGACGTCGGGGCGGAGGAAGGTAGGTCAATTAAGGTGAGCCCCGAGGGGAAAGTCCTCGACTTCACCGTCAACGAGAAGTGCGCAGCGGGAACCGGCACCTTTACCGAGGCCATGGCCAGGGCGTTGGAAATACCAGTTGAAGAAATGGCGAAGCTTTCAATGACGTCAACTAAATCGATTCCGATGAATACACAGTGCGCTGTTTTTGGTGAGTCCGAAGTGGTCTCGCTGATCCACCAGAAGACGCCGAAACCCGATATCGCCCGGGCAGTGCATGATGCTATTGCCGGAAGGGTTGCATCAGTAGCCCGTATTGTAGGTCTGAAAAAGGACTTGGCCATGGTTGGCGGCATGGCAAAGAACGCCGGCTTTGTTGACTCGCTGAAAAGGGATACGGGTATGGATATTATTGTACCCGAAGACCCAGACTATGTAGGTGCTTTGGGTGCGGCTGTTGCGGCTGCCGCCGGAGTGACTACTGCGGAAGAGATCAAGGCAAAGGTATTAGAAAAAGAAACAGTATCAGAAGGAACGGCCTAATATAAGGCCTTATACTATAAGGAGGTGAAAGACGATGGCAGCGGAAGAGAAGAAACAGGAGTTTTGGAGATGGCAGGAGGGCATTTTCTTAAATCCTGATATCGACTGGAAAAAGGGTAAGATTATCACCGCGGGGGTAGATGTGGGTTCTGTCAGCACGCAGGCCGTGGTGATGGTTGACGGAGAGATCTATTCATTCGGTAATACGCGTACCGGATCTGATAGCCCTGACAGCGCTCGTAAAGGCATGGGCATGGCTTTGGAAAAGACCGATATGAAGGTGGAAAATATCGACTACTGCATTGGAACCGGTTACGGTAGGGTAAACGTGCCGATGGCCCAGCAGGCGATAACCGAGATCGCATGTCATGCTCGTGGGGCTAACTACATGTACGGGCCAGAGGTCAGGACAGTGATGGATATGGGTGGCCAGGACTGTAAGGCCATTGGAGTTGATGACAGAGGTAAAGTGCTCAACTTTATGATGAATGATAAGTGCGCTGCAGGCACTGGCAGGGGGATGGAAGTGTTTGCCGACCTCATCAGGGTGCCTGTATGGGAGATTGGACCGAGATCCTTCCAGATCAAGGAAGAGCCGCCCATGATAAGCAGTACCTGCGTGGTATTCGCCAAGTCTGAAGTAGTCGGTCTCCTGGAGAAGGGGATGCCTGAGAACGACATCATGGCTGCATACTGTTCCGCTATGGCCCACCGTATTATAGAGCTTTTGAATCGGCTGGGGGTACAAGAGAAGTTCGTCATCACCGGCGGCATTGCCAAGAATGAAGGTGTTGTAAAGAGACTGGAGAAGGAACTGAATATCAAAACTATGGGAAAGGCGTGGTTTAAAAAAGAGATGCGCGATAAAGTACCCTTTGACACGCAGATCGCTGGTGCGTTAGGCGCGGCCATGTTCGGCTTCGCCATGATGGAGCGTGGAAAGATAAAGAGCGCTCGGAAAGCTTAGAGAAAAGATGATAACGAATTACGGTTTCAAAGATGGTTCGGGTGACTGGTATGTCACCGTTGATACCGATAAGTGTAACGGCTGCGGCAAATGTGTAGAGGTCTGCCCGGCGCATGCCCTTGTGATAGCTAAAAATGAATACGATCCCTTTGGGGAAGAGCAGGTAGCCAGGGTAGTGGTGGAGGAACGCAATAAGATTAGATATACTTGCGCTCCTTGCAAGCCCGGTTACGGAGCTGAGTCTCCACCTTGCGTTGCCGCTTGTGAACCAGGTGCTATCTCTCAGTCCGAGGGGTGGAAGCTTTTGCTGTCGAACCGTTTTCATTTGGGTCTACAGGGCTAATAATGGAAAAGTGTACGTTAGAATATTTCTTGCTCCCCAGAAGGAAAGAACAAACCCTAAGAATATCCAACTCGCCTGCTGCCTCCTTCAGGCGACAGCAGGCGAGTTTTTTCTTGACAATAAATACCCACTAAACTAGCCTGTTGAAAGGTTATTATTGCAAAAAAACTGTTGCCGATCTCGTAAAAATCGAATGCATTTAAACACCTGCAATATGAGATGAAAGGTAATACTGACAGTTGAAGGAGGGTCGATTCGAACTTTGGACTTGACAGTAATGCAATATCGTTGTAAATCAAAAGGGTTCATTACGTTTAGATTTAGAAGGCACAAAAATCAAGTGTCTATATAAATAGAGGTACTGAGTGAATAAGCGCTTGATCATATTTCTCGGGTCCTTACTCTTTTTTTTCAGCCTAAACAGCTATGCTGAGGAGCCTACCGCTCCTCCTCAGATTTTGGATAAAGAGATGGACTACATTGTGAAAGAGGGTGATACACTCTGGAATATATCCCAACGTTTCTACGGCGATCCTTTTTTGTGGCCAAGGCTCTGGCAGCAAAACCAATACATCACTAACCCTCATTATATTTCCCCGGGAGGCCGCATTCGACTTTATCCCTATAAGGTTTTGATAGAGGTTGAAGAGCAAAAACTACGCAAGGTAGAAGAAGCTAAACCTCTTCTCCCTCCTCAGTTAGAAGAAGTACCGCCACCGCTCCCCCCTCCTCCCGAGATTATAAGGCTCGTCATTTATCCCGAGGTCAATTCATGCGGTTTTATAACAGATAAGATAGAGGGGATTGGGAGGATAGTTGCCGCCAAAGTAGACAAACTGGAATTGGTTGCGGAAGATGAGATTTATATCGTATTTCAAAAGGGTTTTTCCGTTAAAAAAGGAGATTCGTTTACGATTTTCAGGGTGGGAGCTCCGATAGAGCACCCTATCACTAAGAAGGTGATCGGCAGAAGGGTCCTGATTTTAGGGACAGCCGTGATTACCAAGGCAAAAGAGGGAGAGGCTCAGACAGCTCTGATAACGCGTTCCTATGATTCCATATTAAAAGGGGATGAACTCACCCCCTATTTCGCGCCCCGCGAAGAGCTTCCCGTAGAAACAATGGAGAAACCCCTGTACGGACGGGTTGTGGCGTCAAAAGTAGCTAAGCTTGAATTGGTTGAAGGCGATGTGGTCTATATTGATCGAGGGGAAGACGATAACATTCGGCCAGGACACATCTTTCATGTATTTCGCCGTGGGGAAGTGGCGGCAGATCCTTTTTATAAAAAAGAAAAGGTAAAACTTCCCAACGAACCCATTGCAAGGGTGGTCGTTATTATGACACAGCAGAAGACCTCCACAGCCGTCATTGTGCAAACCAGACTTTCTGTCCAAGTAGGAGATGAGATCACAACCGTTTCCGAGTGACTCATTCAACCTTGACTTTTGGCCCTCAGGGAATTATTGTTGAATCCCCCTTTTAAGTGTTATAAGCAAATACCCTTGAACCGAGGTACGTTAACTGTTGGATTCAAATGGACGATAAGCTCTATTGGCTTGCTCTGAATATGGTTTCAGGGGTGGGCCCTATTACCTATCGCAAACTCGTGGCCAGATTCCATGATCCTGAGCGGGTCTTTGCCGCCTCTACACAGGAATTGGCTCTTGTGGGTGGGATTGGGGAAAAGACGATACGGGCTATCAAAGAATTCCCGGCGGAAAAGATGGCAGGAGAAGAGTTGAAGAAGACACAAGATTTAGGTGTTTTCCTCCTTACATTTCGAGATCAAAAATATCCGAAAAACCTCCTTCAAATTTACGATCCACCTCCACTTTTGTATGTGCGAGGTGAATTGGATGAAGGGGATCCTCTGACAATCGCTATTGTTGGTTCCCGCAGAGGTTCTGCATATGGGCGGGCAGTGACAAAAAAGATCAGCAAGGAGTTGGCTTTGGCGGGAGTAACAGTAGTGAGCGGGATGGCTAGGGGGATAGATACGTGTGCCCACTTCGGCGCGTTAGAAGCTGGCGGAAGAACTATTGCGGTGTTCGGCTGTGGGATAGATATTATCTATCCACCTGAAAATAGGAAGCTTTTTTTAGATATTATTGACCATGGCGCAATCATCTCGGAGTTTCCTCTTTCTACCACCCCGGAGGGGAAAAATTTCCCAAAGAGGAACAGGATCATCAGCGGTCTCTCCTTGGGAGTTGTCGTTGTTGAGGCCACGGCAGACAGCGGTTCCCTTATTACAGCCTCTCATGCCTTGGAGCAAGGCCGCGAGGTCTTTGCTGTACCCGGAAATGTAGGAATGGCTACCAGCACGGGGACAAATAGATTGATTAAGCAGGGCGCAAAACTGGTAGAGGAAGCTCAGGATATCTTGACGGAGGTCATCCCGCAATACGGCGGTATAGTAAAGAAGGATGATCTTCCTGCTCTCAGCGATGCGGAAGGTGACATCCTTCTGTTTCTTTCCCATACACCTCTGCACATCGATGAGATCAGCAGGTTGAGCCGGATGGAGATTCAACGGGTATCGACGATCTTATTGGAATTGGAGCTCAAGGGAGTGATCAGCCAGTTGGGAGGAAAGACGTTCGTACGGAACTAAGGAAGGATCTATGGGGAAATCTTTAATCATCGTAGAATCACCGGCCAAGGCGCGAACAATCACCAAATTCTTAGGGAAGGACTTTGTCGTGAAGGCCTCGGTTGGCCATATCAAGGACCTCCCAAAGACGAAGCTGGGTGTGGATATAGAGAATGGATTTGAACCCCATTATGTAACGATCAGGGGAAAGAAGAAGATTATTACGGAGCTGAAAAAGGCTGGCCGAGCGGCAACGGAGATATACCTCGCCCCTGACCCTGATCGAGAAGGGGAGGCGATTGCCTGGCATATTGCCGAGTTATTCGCTGATAAAGGGAAAAATATATACCGGGTTCTTATTCACGAAATTACCCCCCGGGCTGTGGCCGAAGCCCTCAAAAATCATCGAGATCTTCAGGAGAGCCTCTATCGCGCCCAGCAGGCCCGGAGGATATTAGATCGGTTGGTTGGATACAAGATTAGTCCACTTTTATGGCAGAAGGTGAAGAGGGGGTTAAGCGCTGGCCGCGTCCAATCGGTGGCCCTAAGACTCGTATGCGACCGTGAAAAGGAAATCAGAGAGTTCATACCGCAGGAGTACTGGTCCATCACGGCCCAGCTTCAGCATCCTCAGAATCCCCCTCCTTTTGAGGCAAAACTGACGCAAATTAAAGGGAAAAAGATACAAATCGAAAACGGGGAAGAGGCCAAAAAGATTACAGACGGTCTTCGGGGTAAACCGTTTGTGGTTGAAGATATAAAAAAGAAGGAGAAGAAGCGCAATCCGTCCCCTCCCTTTATCACCAGTACCCTGCAGCAGGAGGCCTCCCGTAAATTGCGCTTCTCTGCGAAAAAGACTATGGTTATTGCCCAGCAGCTCTATGAGGGGATTGATCTTGGGGACTGGGGACAAGTAGGGCTCATCTCCTATATGCGGACCGATTCAGTACGCCTCTCCCAGGATGCAGTTAAAGAGGTCAGGGAGTTGATTCGAAAACAGTTCAGTGAGGAGTATCTCCCTGAAAAACCCCATTTCTACAAGAGCCGTTCTAGCGCCCAGGAGGCTCATGAGGCTGTCCGCCCGACTTCACTTGATATGCCCCCAGAAAAGATAAAGGAATTTCTGACCTCTGACCAGCGGTCTTTATATAAATTGATTTGGGATAGATTCTTGGCGTGCCAGATGCGCCCGGCCATCTTTGATCAAACGACCATCCAGATTAAAGCCAATGACTGTCTCTTTTCTGCCACGGGAAGCATAATGAAATTTCCTGGGTTCACAGCCGTCTATATCGAAGGTAAGGATACTCAGGATGGTGAGGAAGAGGGGATTTTACCTCCACTCAATCCCGGTGATCAGTTGGAGCTCCTAGACCTCTTTCCAAAGCAGCATTTCACCCAACCTCCGCCTCGGTTTACCGAGAGCACCTTGGTCCGTGAGCTTGAGGAAAAGGGGATAGGGAGGCCATCTACCTACGCCACGATCCTCTCTAATATTCAGGAGAAGAGGTATGTAGAACTCATCGATAGAAAATTCAGTCCCACCGATCTGGGATTTTTGATTGCGACCCTCCTTATCGATAATTTCCCCAGCATTATGGATGTTGGTTTTACAGCGCGCTTGGAAGAAAACTTGGACAAAATCGAAGAGAAAAAGGTACCTTGGAAACAGGTCCTTGAGGAGTTCTATCATCCCTTTGAGGAAAACCTCAAGAGGGCCGAAGAGCACATGAGAGACGTCAAGAGTGAGCGTATGCCGACGGATATACGCTGTGACCAGTGTGGCAGTATCATGGAGATCAAGTGGGGGAAATACGGCAAATTTCTCTCCTGTACTGCCTATCCTGATTGTAAGAACGCCAAGATGTTCCGCAAAGATGAGGAGGGAAAGATTATGGTTGAAGAGCCGCCGAGCGTAGATGAGAAGTGTCCGCAATGTGACAGTCCGATGCTTGTTAAAGAAGGTAGATATGGGAGATTCCTTGCATGTTCCAGATATCCGGATTGTAAGGGGACAAAATCCATGAGCATTGGGGTAGGGTGTCCGCAAGAGGGATGTGGGGGGGCATTGGTTCAGAGAAGGACTAAAAAAGGAAGGATTTTCTTTGGGTGCAATAATTACCCAAACTGTCGTTTTGCCCTATGGGAAAGACCCATCCCTCAGGCATGCCCTCAATGCGGCGCCGCCTTTCTTGTTGAAAAGAGGAGAAAGGACGGTGTTAAGCTTGTCTGCAAGCAGGAGGGGTGTGATTATCAGGGGGATGCTCCTTAGGGTATACAACTCTAGGGTGTTATTACCTAGATTTTATTGAGACGGATAAATTAGCTATATAGGGGTTCGCCCGAGAGACAAAAGAGGTCAATCATCTTTTATTTCTCACAAAAACTCGAAAAATATTTAAGTTAATATATTTAACTTGTCGAAATCATTGGCGAGCGATCCGGGATTCGAACCCGGGACCTTTGGCTCCGGAGGCCAACGCTCTATCCATCTGAGCTAATCGCCCGCATCAAACTGCAGTTATCCGCTATGATAGCAACACGATCGACGTTTGAAATCGTTATCGAATATTCTTAGCTTTCTGTCTTGAAATTCCACCTTTATGAAACAAGGTCCGTCGGGTAGTGTGGAGTTCCATTCTTCTACAACTTCCCGATCCCCCACTGAGAGTTTTTCCTGTGATAGACATAGTCGCCAAACTGCAGATATAGGGTGCGTCCATTCATGTTATTTTCTTATCGTGGTTTGATCAATGCACTCGCTTCTGGATGAAGATCTTAGTTCGACTTTTGTCCAAAAGGGTTCAAGCGGTCGGGGGTTCTAGAAACACGTTTGCATGACTTTCACTCGAACCCTTGAACCCTCGCATCCTTTGCCCCTAAAGATATCGCCTGAAGGCGATAGTAGCTTATTTCTATCGCAAAAGCCGCTTTTTGACAAGAGGTAACTTCGTCACATTATGAACGCTAGTGAATTGTCCCCCAGTTTTTCCCCCTTGAGACAGATACCTTGAGAGGGACGCGCATATTCAATACACCTTCCATCTCCTCTTTGACTAGCTGTTCTACTTTTTCGGCTTCGTCATCCGGGACCTCCAGGACCAACTCGTCATGGACCTGCATAAGCATCTTGGCCTGCAATCCTCCATCCTTTATCCTCCGGAAGATCCTGATCATAGCGATCTTTATGAGATCCGCAGCGGTCCCCTGGATAGGGGTGTTGATGGCCGTCCTCTCGGCAAATTGTCGGGCAGCGCGGTTGGAGCTGTTGATCTCAGGGAGATAGCGGCGACGATTGTAGAGTGTAGTAACACATCCTTTTCCCTTGGCTTCCTTCAGGGTTTCAGCAATATAGGATTTCACCCCCTGATATCTTCTGAAATATTCTTCGATGTACTCCCCGGCGACTTTTGGCCCCACACCCAGCTCCTTTGCTAGGCCATAAGGGCTCATCCCATAGATGATCCCAAAGTTGATCACCTTGGCCTCGCGCCGCATCTGAGGGGTTACCTCATTTTGAGGGATACCAAATATCTCCGAGGCAGTCATGGTATGGATATCCTTGCCTTCTTGAAACGTTTTGATGAGGGTTGCGTCTTTTGACAAGTGTGCGAGGATCCTGAGTTCAATTTGGGAATAGTCTGCGGAGATCATCCACCATCCATCTTCAGGGACAAAAGCCTCTCGTATCCTGCGCCCCTCCTCGGTACGGATGGGGATGTTTTGTAGGTTGGGGTCGCTGCTGGAGAGCCTGCCGGTGGCCGTCACCGTTTGGTTATACGAGGTATGCACCCTCCCGGTAGAGGGATCTATCAGTTTAGGGAGGGCGTCGGTATAGGTCGATTTTAACTTTGTTAAACTGCGGTATTCCAGGACTGTCCTTGGGAGCTCGTGCTCATGAGCCAATTCCTTAAGGACCTCTACATCGGTGGAATAGCCTGTCTTGGTCTTCTTGATCACCGGCAGACGGAGTTTCTCGAAGAGGATCTTGCCTAACTGCTGGGTGGAGTTGATATTGAACTTCTCGCCCACGAGGTCGAAGACCCGCTTTTCCAGATTCCAGAGCCTGGCCTCCAGTTCTTTGGAGAGCTCCAACAGGAGGTCGGGGTTGATCTTGACCCCCGAGAGTTCCATCTCGGCCAGAACCTCCACCAGGGGAAGCTCTATCTGCAAAAAGAGATCTTTTAAACCCTCCTCCTCCAATTTGTGCATCAGTAACTCGGCCAAAAGGAAGGTGACATCGGCGTCCTCACAGGAGTATCGCATGGCCTGCTGGAGATCCACCTTTTGAAACCCCTGGCCTTTCTCCGTGACTTCTTTATAGGTAATCATCTGGTGCTCTAGATACTCTTGCGCAATACTCTCCAGGCTGTGGCTGCGCTTGGTTGGATTGAGAAGATAGGAAGCGATCATGGTGTCGGAGGTAATCCCAGACAATGTTACTCCATGACGTCTGAGGACAAGGTAGTCATACTTTATGTTTTGGCCATATTTCCCTTTTTGGGTGTTTTCGAGGAGGGGTTTCAGTTGTTCTAAAACCAAGGAGGAAGGGAGTTGGGAAGGCACTCCTGGATAGTCATGCCCGACAGGGCAATAATAGGCCTCATGGGGCCTGTGAGAGAAGGAAATCCCGACAACCCTGGCAGTTATGGGGTCGCGGGAAGTAGTTTCGAGATCCACAGAAAAGACCTCAGAACCCTTGAGGCTGGCAACCAACTGAGCCAACTCCTCCTCTGTGGTTATGAGGTGATAGTCGTCATAAGAAATGCTCTTATGGGGAAGGAGTTCTTGGAGGAATTTATGGAACTCCAGCTCCTTGAAGATGCCACGGAGGGCCTCCTCATCCGGCGGGGAGAGGAGGAAATCATCCCAGCGGATATCGAGGGGGACAGAGGTGTCAATGGTAGCTAGATCCCTGCTCAGGAGGGCCTGGTCTCTATGCGTTCTTATTTTCTCTTTGATCTTCTTTTTTAGCTCTTTTTCATCGAGCCCCTCAAACTTTTGCAATAATGAGTCAAGGCTCCCAAACCGCTTTATCAAATCCACAGCAGTCTTCTCGCCGATCCCCGGGACGCCGGGGATATTGTCGATGCTGTCACCGGCCAGTCCCATGATATCCGGGAGGCGCTCAGGGGGTACCCCAAACCGCTCCTTCACCTCTCGCAGGCCCTTATGGGTGTCTTTCATGGTGTCGAGGGCCGTGACCTTTTCACTCACCAGTTGGAGGAGGTCCTTGTCTCCACTGAC
>CAYHAB010000285.1:0-9057 GCA_964354505.1 uncultured Thermodesulfobacteriota bacterium | reverse complement strand
CTTTCCCGTCGCCGCCTTCAAGGCGGTCCCCATTATTTCCATCCTGGCCATCATCGGGATCATCTATGGTGCCCTGGTATCGATGATGCAGACAGACCTTAAGAAGCTGGTGGCCTTCTCCAGCGTGAGCCACCTCGGTTTTGTCATGCTGGGGATGTTCGCTTTCAATGTGCAGGGAGTACAGGGGAGCATCTATCAGATGCTCAATCATGGAGTGAGCACGGGGGCACTCTTTTTGATCGTGGGGATGGTCTACGAGCGGAGGCACACGAGGCTGATTGCCGACTTTGGAGGGCTCTCACGGGTGATGCCGGTCTTTGCCACCTTCTTTATGATCGTAACCCTCTCATCCATCGCCCTTCCGGGGACCAACGGTTTTGTGGGGGAATTCCTCATCCTGGTGGGGGCCTTTAAGGCCAACCCCGTCTACGGGGTTCTCGGCGCCACCGGCGTGATCTTGGCGGCGGCCTATATGCTCTGGATGTTCCAAAGGGTGATGTTTGGTGCAATCACTCATGAAGAGAATCGTGCGCTTAAAGATCTCAATCTCAGGGAGATTATAACCTTGATACCCATCATTGTCATGATCATCTGGATGGGGGTCTTTCCCAAGTTCTTCTTTAAGAAAATGGACCTCTCGGTGCAGCACTTCCTCTATGATGTGAAGACACGGTATGAGGCATCGATAACGCCAGCCGGCGCAGGGGAAGGGGAAGCATCCGCGACCGAGACAGTTGCTGGTTCGAAGTAATTTTTGCGATCGTTGTAAAGGAGCAGAGGGGAGATGGAGTTCTTCCAAGTTCAAGTTTCAACAGCGGACTTTTTAGTGATTGCACCGGAGTTGGTACTGACCGGCTTCGCCTTGTTGATCTTGCTTTTGAGCGTCTTTGTGCACCGCGCTCAGAGGGGTTCGCTCGGCTATATAGCCCTCGTGGGGGGGGTAGCGGCCCTGGTTTCCCTGTATTGGGGTATCGGCAAGGAGGTCAGCGCCTTCAGCGGAATGGTGAAGATCGATCCCTTCTCCTTCTTCTTCAAGGTCATGATAGCGATCATCGCCCTGCTGACTGTCCTGGTTTCACTGGACTATGCCAAGCGGGAGGAAATAGATTTCGGCGAATATTACGTCTTGGTCTTGTTCGCCACCGTGGGGATGATGTTGATGGCCTCGGGGGTCAACCTCTTGATCATCTTTCTGGGGCTCGAGGTGATGTCCATCTCCATCTATGTTTTGGCCGGCATCATGCGGGATGATACGAGATCGGTGGAGGCGGCGTTTAAGTACTTTTTGTTGGGGGCCTTCGCCTCGGCCTTTCTGCTGTACGGCATCGCCCTGATCTATGCCTCCACGGGCGCCCTCGACCTGGGCGGAATCGGCCGGGTCCTCGCCGAGAGATCGTGGATCGGCGGCCTTCCTATTCTTATCACCGGGCTCGCACTGCTCATCGTGGGATTCGGCTTTAAGATTGCCCTGGTCCCCTTTCACATGTGGACCCCTGACGTCTATGAGGGCGCTCCCACCTCCATCACCGCCTTTATGGCCACGGGGGTCAAGGCCGCAGGGTTCGCCGCCTTTGTCAGGGTCTTCTTCTATGCCCTGCCGGCAATGCAGACCTACTGGACGGAGGTTATGTGGATCTTGGCGGTGGCCACGATGACGGTGGGAAATATCATCGCCCTTTCCCAAAGCAACATCAAGAGGATGCTCGCCTACTCCAGCATCGCCCATGCAGGGTATATCCTCGTGGCCTTTGTGGCCGGCAGCGAGCTGGGCATATCGAGCATCCTTTTTTACCTCCTGGCTTATGTCTTTATGAACATCGGGGCCATTGCGGTGGTGATCATGCTCGGGAAGAAGGGTGAGGAAAACACCCTGATCAGCGATTATGCGGGGATCGGTTTTCGCCACCCCCTTATGGCAGTCGCCATGGCCATCTTCATGTTCTCCTTGGCAGGGGTGCCCCCCACGGCTGGTTTTATGGCTAAATTCTACGTTTTCAGCGCGGCGGTCAAGGCCAACTATTACTGGCTGGCAATCATCGGGGTCTTGAACAGCGCCGTCGCCGCCTATTATTACCTGAGGGTGCTGATATACATGTACTTCCGAGAGCCGGAGAAGGAGTTGGCCCTCGGGTCCTTCTCACCAGCCGCTGTCCTGGCCATCATTATAGCGGTATGGGGGGTGTTGCACATGGGGATCTTACCATCCGCCTTTTTGGCCCTGGCTCAGCGATCCATCCAGTTCCTGCTGTGAACGGGCTACCCTATGTTTCTCTCTATAACGAGATATCATAATGCCAAGCCGCTGCATTATTATTTTCACCTCATTGACAGAAGTGGAAAAGGTGGAGTAGTGTATGCTATTGTAGTTAATAAAAATTAACTCTTTAAGAAGGAGAGCGCAGTGAACATCTACGTAGGTAATTTGTCGTTCGAAGTCACAGAGGAAGATTTGCGTGGGGCCTTTGAATCTTTCGGAAAGGTTGAATCCGCTAAGATTATAAAGGACAAGTATAGCGGACAATCGAGAGGATTTGGATTTGTGGAAATGCCCTCTGCGGATGAGGCAAAATCTGCGATCAGCGGCATGAATGGCAAGGAATTAAAAGGACGAGCACTCAACGTCAATGAGGCACGCCCTCGCGCTGAAGGCAATCGCGGTGGAGGAGGACGGGACCGGGGCAATCGTTTCTAACCGACGGCACAAACATAAAAAACAGAATATCTCTTAACGCTGAAGCTAACAGCGCTGCGGACACATGCCTTTTGTGATGCAGCGTGGTGATGTTTGCATGAAATAGGGTATAGGTTTGTCTTATAGGGGCCCGTTGCGTGCAGTTAGTATTTACTCTTATCAGTATCCTGCCTAATATTTCGGGAACACACAGGGGACGTTGGTCCGCTCATCAGGAGATCAAGGGAATTCTGGGATGAAGTATTCGGAAGCGAAGCCGGGACGCATTTTTGTGCTCCGCCTGGAAGATGGCGACATTTTACATGAGAGTATCGAAGCATTTGCTCTTACGCACGAGATAAAAGCGGCGGCGCTCATCGTCTTGGGGGGCGCAGATACAGGGAGTACGTTAGTTGTAGGGCCGGAGCAGGGTCGCAGTCGGCCCGTTATTCCGATGGAGCGGGTGCTTGATGTTGTTCATGAAGTGACGGGGGTCGGCACTCTTTTCCCCGATGCGGATGGTCAACCGATTTTGCATATGCATGTTGCCTGTGGACGCGAGGGGGAAACAGTTACAGGGTGTGTGCGGCGGGGAGTGAAAGTGTGGCATGTGATGGAAGTGGTGTTGTGGGAATTGATGGATACAGCGGCGCGACGGTTGCCAGATAAGGTGACTGGTTTTGATCTGTTGCAGCCTTGATGGGGAGCGGGGTTGGAACCTCATCGCGCCCCAACACACCTTTAGGTCTATTAGTGTTAAAACGTTCAAAGGAGGCGAACTATGATGATGAAAGAACTTGTCTTGAAAAACAGGAGTTATCGGCGCTTCCATCAGAACGATAGCATAAGCCGGGAGACAGTGAAGGAACTCGTTGATCTAGCCCGGCTATCCGCGTCTGCTGCAAATATGCAACCGCTCAAGTTCATATTGTCAAGTGATGCTTCCAAGAATGCCCTCATCTTCCCGCACCTGGTTTGGGCTGCCTACCTGAAAGACTGGCCCGGGCCCGCGGAGGGTGAAAGACCTGCTGCGTACATCATTATTCTGGGTGACAAGAGAATAAAGGAATCTTTCGGCTGCGATTACGGCATCGCAGCGCAAAGCATTCTGCTGGGTGCCACGGAAAGGGGTTTGGGCGGTTGTATGATCATGTCTATCCAGAGGGAGGCTTTAAGTAAGGCGCTGGCGATACCGGATCACCTTGAGACCCTTCTGGTGATAGCGCTCGGCAAGCCCAAAGAGACCGTTGTGATTGATGCGGTTGGTCCAACTGGTGATATCAAATATTGGCGGGATGCCGAAGGCATCCACCATGTGCCCAAGCGTTCTCTGGATGAATTGATAGTGGGTTAGGATCGGTTCTCCGGCGGCTGGTTTACCGGCAGACTATGTCGTCATGGATAACGCGCGGCGTTGGTGACAGTAATTGTCCTTTGAACGAGCGGCCCAACTCTGGCGCGGCTTCGCGGTGCCGGTTTGCCTCAATATTAATTCGTTTAATACAAGATGCATTAGAAAGTTTTACCGCTTTATGTACCGCATGATTCGTTGGGCAATCAGCTCCGCCTCGTGGATGCAGTCGCTGCTCCGGGATGAGTCAATAAAGGCAGGCTTCTCATTTTACTTTATGCTGCCGTCTTCCCTTGCGTGCCCGGTACGTTGCTCTTTCTTCGTGAACACCATCAGCAGGCGCGGGTTCTAAAAACACCTCCATAGAAACCGCCATACCCGGGAACTTTCCCTGCAATTCCTGGTCCTCGGTCACGCAGAGGATTCCCATGTCCATGGCCAACGCAATAAACTGCCCGTCATAGGCAGTGATTCCATAGTGAGCGACGAGCTCGATCACCCTGGCAGCGGAAGGTTCGGATTCATTCTCCAGCAAGATACCGGAGATCCTCTGCCACACGTTTAAAGCCTGATCCGGGGTGATTTGTTTGGCCTTAATCGCTGTGGCCAGGATGTTCTGGAACTCATATCGCCAGAGGACAGGCACAATCCAGACCGGATCCTTGATCTCAACCTGCTCCGCTTGCGGGGTCAGAACGCTGGTCAGGTTTCGTGCCGCGATGATGTTCGAATCCACCACAATCATAGGCGGCCTTCGTGTTTTGCTTGATCGATGAATTTCTCGGTCAATGGCGTCCGAGTCCGCGTCGGAGGCGGAAACCTCACGGGTTGAAAACGGCGCATCCTCTCCTCAAAAACAACAATGGCCTGTTGCGTCATGGAACGGCGATTTCTTTCCGCTTCCGCTTTCAACCACTTATGTACTTCCTGGGGCAAATCTTTGATCAGTAAGGCAGGCATGGCAAACCTCCGATACCATTTTGCTATAATAATACTATCGCTCGGTTTTGTTGTCAAGCTACCTTGTACATCCGGTTTTATTTATGTCTGAAAGAGTCAGCGCTGATAGGATGTTACTTTTTAATGAAACGCAGGACTTGTTCGGCAGTTAGCTCGGCTTGGTGGATGCAGTCGCTGATTCCGATTCCCCGGTAGGCGCTCCCGGTCAGGAAGATGCCGGGATTCCGCGATAACCACCGCTCGATGCGGGAGAGCCTTTCCTCGTGTCCTAGGGTGTACTGGGGCATGGCCTTGTTCCAGCGGAAGATCCGGACGAGGATCGGATCCCCCGTGATCTCCAGGATCTCCCCGATATCTCCCGTCACCGCTGCAAGCAACTCATCGTCTCCCCACGATACTATATCCTCGTTCTTCGCCCCACCCACAAAGCAGCGCAGCAGGACCTTCCCCTCAGGTGCGCGCCCGGGAAACTTGATGGAGCTGAAGGTCGCGGCCATGATCCTGCGCCCCTCCAAGCGGGGCACCACAAATCCATAGCCGTTGAGGGGGTGGTCTATCTGAGGGCGCTCGTAGGCCAGGTTGATGGTGGCAGTGGAGCAATAGGGGATGGCGCGGAGTTGTTGGGCGATATTGCCGTCAATCCTCTGCAGGAGTCCCGCCGTCACAAAGGCTGGCGTTGCCAGGACCACGGCATCTGCATCCAGATCCATTTTTTCCCCCCGTACTTTCAGGCGGTATGAGGGGCTTCCCGGGGGTTTCCCCTGGCTTTTTTCTAACCCTGCTACCTCCCTACCCAGGGAGACGTCTTTCGGGGTCAGGGCCTTCTCGAGGGCGGAGATCATCCCCTCCATCCCTTGCCTCAGGGTGATGAACATGGTGTAGTGGGGGTGCAGATGCGCAAATCTCTTCTTGCGTTGGTACATCCCCCAGATGAGGCTGCGGTGTTCCTGCTCAAGGTCGATAAAGCGCGGAAAGGTGCTTTGCAGGCTCATAGACTCCGGGCTTCCGGCATGAATCCCCGCTACCAGAGGCTCAGCGATACGCTCCAGGGCCTCTCCTCCAAGTCGGCGTCGGACAAATGTTGCCAGGCTTTCCTCCTCGTCCGATCTCTTCCGGGGGAGGATCAGGTCGAGGCCCATGCGCAGCTTTCCGGGGAGGCTGAACAAGGGGCTTTTGGCAAAGGGCCACAAACTGGTGGGGGCCAGCAGCATGAAGCCCTCGGGGATCTCATGGAGCTTCCCCTTCCAGAGGATGAAGGTCCGCCGGACTTGCCGGTTGGTGCCAACCACCTCCTTCTCCAGCCCTAATTCCCGACACAATTGTAACGCCCAGGGTTTTTCCGAGAGGAAGCAGTCAGGTCCACCTTCCATGAGGAACCCGTCAACCTGCTCGGTGAGGATGGAGCCGCCGAGTCGCCCCTTTTTTTCGAGAACGGCGATCTCAAGGGGCTGTCCTTCCTGGCGGGAAAGCTTGGAGAGATAGTAGGCCGTGCTGAGGCCGGCGATGCCGGCACCGACGATGGCGACCCGCTTCATTTTTTTTCCAGCGCCCCCTCTACCCGCTCGGCTAGTACCTCGATCAGCACCGGCGCGTCATTGAGGCAGGGGACTCTGACGATCTCCATCCCCCGTTCATCCACCCATTCTTTGAGGGCGATGTCCAGATCGTAGAGGGTCTCTAGATTGTCGGCGATAAAGCCGATGGGGCAGATCAAGGCCTTCCGGCAACCTTCTTGGGAAAGTCCTTCGAGGACATCCTCCGGTTCAGGCCCGAGCCATTCACCTCCGCTTCTCCCCTTGCTCTGAAAGGCAAGGAGCCAGCGCAAAGGGCCGATGATGTTGGTGATTCCCTCGATGGTCTCCTCCAGTTGCCTTACATATGGTGAGCCGAGAGCGACATCTTTGGGGAGGCTGTGGGCCGTGAAGATCACGGGTATCTCTTCTTTCACTTCGCCTATCCTCTCTATGCCCTGTGCAATCCTCGCGCCCCACGCCGCGCTGAGGCCGGGGTGGTCATGCCAGTCATCGACCTGCATCAGATCCATACTCCCCTCCCACTGGGCGACCACCTGTTTCACCTCAGCATAATAATCCTCTGCGGTGAAGGGGGAGCGGTAGGGGGAGAGGCTTACGAGGATGATCCTTAAGACCCCTTCCTTTTTTATCGCATCCAAGGCCTCGGCGATGAGGGGTCGGTTGTAGCGCATCCCGCAATAGATCGAGAGGATTTTCCCTCGTTTTTTTAACTCCGCTTCCAGGGCTCTGGCCTGGCGCAGGGTCATCTCAGGGAGGGGTGAGGCGCCACCGATGGCCCGGTAGCGTCTCTTAAGTCCCTCGATCTGTTTGGGCGAGGGCCTCTTTCCCATGAGCCGCTCCAAAAACGGCGCCACCTCATCCAGGGAGCGGGGACCGCCAAAGGCCAACAGCAGGACCGCGGTGCGGGGAAAATTGTTTTCTTCTATCATTTACTTGACAAATAAATCTTCACTCTTTCCAATCATTCCTCTCCCCTCTGGGGAGAGGAAAAAGGTGAGGGGATTTGCATCTTTAGTGGGCGGTGACGCCGTCATGAGAAATTATCCCTTGCTGAGGCGGTGGACCGCCTCCACCATGGTGATGACGTTTTCTTCGGGTGTTTGTGGCAGTACCCCATGCCCCAGGTTGAAGATGTGCCCGGGTCTGCCTTCGGCCGAGTGCAGGATCTCCGCAACCCTGCTCTCTATCCGCTCCGGAGGTCCGAGAAGAGCTGCCGGGTCCAGGTTTCCCTGGATCCCCACGCCGTAACCCAGCCTTTGCCAGGCCTTGCCGAGATCGATGCGCCAGTCGATCCCGATGACGTCTCCGCCGGCTGCCTTCATCTGATCAAGTATACCCGATGCCCCGGTGGCGAAGTGGATGGCTGGGACATCAGGTGATAGTCCATGAAAAATCCGTTGGCTGTGGGGGAGTACGAACTCTTCGTAGTCTGCCGGGGAGAGGGCGCCGGCCCAGCTGTCAAAGAGCTGTATAGCCGCAGCCCCTGCGCGGACTTGGGCGTTGAGGTAAGAGACGACTGCCGCGCTGAGCTTCTCCATCAGGAGGTGCCAGCAGGGAGGGTCCTGATGCATCAGGGACTTGGTCCGGATAAAATCCTTTGTACCTCCCCCCTCGATGAGGTAGCTCGCCAGGGTGAACGGGGCTCCGGAAAAGCCGATCAGGGGGATCTTTCCCTTGAGTTCTTCACAGACTGCCCTGATGGCCGCCATGACGAAGGGGAGATCCTCATCGGCCTCGATGCCCCTCAGTTGCTCCACCTCAGAACGGCTGCGAGGGGGGTTGTGGATCACCGGCCCCTCTCCTTTTGTGAATTCCAGGTCGATTCCCATGGGTTCGAGGGGAAGGAGGATATCGGCGAAGATGATGGCGGCGTCCACCCCCAGCCGATTGATGGGCAACAGGGTTACCCGGGTTGCCAGTTCGGGCGTCTTGCAGAGGGTAAGGAAGGGGTATTGCCGCCGCAGGGAGCGGTACTCTTTGAGGAAGCGGCCTGCCTGGCGCATCACCCAGACCGGGGTATACTCTGTTGGTTCACGCCGGCAGGCCCTCAGAAAGATAGGAGTATCCTTCACAGTCTTTTACCTCAATTATTCGCACATCATAATCTTGGTTTTTGCCCTTGGTGTCAAGGAGATGTTGTTCACGAAGGGAGCATTTTATATTATGAACGCGTTAAGAGGATCGCCCGGCTCAACGATATGGGAGGATGAGCCTGTACTTTTAATCCGCTCTCTTCTGCCATCCGTATGGTTTGGTCAAAGGCCGTCTTCGTCACGTGCAGCTTCGGTTCGGCAATTAAGCAGCGTGCGGTGCTCTTCATGAGTTTTTTTACGTTCTTTAAAAATTGGATTTTGTCCGGGACTTCGTGCAGCATCCAAAATGCCAATATGAAATCCGCCTGTTCATTAAGTCCAAAATCATCAGGTTTGGAAAGATGAGTGATAAGATTAGCGTTAACGCCTGCCTTTGTTGCACGCCGTTTTAATTTAATAAGCATTTTTTTCTGTATATCTACGGCAATAACCTTGCCGGTTTTTCCA
>CAYHAB010000284.1:0-2812 GCA_964354505.1 uncultured Thermodesulfobacteriota bacterium | reverse complement strand
CTCCACGCCGAGGTCATCGGCCAGCCCGAGGGGGCCGTGGTGCGCACCTCCAAGGGGGACCCCTTCATTGTCTTCAGGCCGACCCTTTTTCAATACATCATGCACATGAAGCGCGATACCCAGATCATCTACCCCAAGGACCTGGCCTTGATCTTATTCTATGCCGATATCTACCCCGGGTGCACCTGCCTCGAGGCGGGGATCGGCTCCGGCTCCCTGACCCTGGCCTTGCTGCGGGCAGTAGGGCCGGAGGGCAAGGTCATCTCCTATGAGAAGCGCCCGGAATTCATCGAGCGGGCGAAGAAAAATATCCAGCTCTTGTTGGGGGACCCACCCAATCTGGAGGTAAAGCTGCGCGACATCTATGAGGGGATCGAGGAACAGGGGCTTGATCGGATCATCCTGGACATCCCTGAGCCCTGGCGTCTGGTAAAGAACATTGCCGAGAGCCTACGCCCGGGGGGCATATTCGTAGGCTATCTCCCCACCATCATCCAGGTCAAATCCTTGGTGGATGCCCTCCGAGAGGAAAAGAGGTTTACCTCCATCCATGCCTTTGAGGCCCTGCTCAGAGATTGGCACATCGAGGGGCTCAGTGTGCGCCCTGACCACAGGATGGTGGCCCATACGGGCTTTATCACCATAGCCAGGCGGGGCGATCCGTTTTAGATCACTGATGCCAAATATAATCTAAACCCGGCTGTGTTGTGTCTCGCACCTCTTCCTTGAGGCGCTGGGCTATGCTTTCCGTGAAGAAATCCAACAACGAAGACTTTTTTCTGCGGGTGTAGATCACCGCGGGTTTCCCTTTGATCCCGCCGAGTCGAGCGGCGATCTGTATCGTATCCTCTAAGTTGCCCATTTCGTCCACCAACCCCACGGCCATGGCCTGCTCTCCTGCAAAGATCCTCCCGTCGGCGATGGCGGCTACCTTTTCGATGGGGAGTTTCCTCCCCTCTGCCACCGCCTTGATGAACTGCTGGTGAACGTTATCGATCACCTCCTGGAGCAGTTCCTTTTCTTCGGAGGTCATCTCCCGAAAGGGGGAACCGACGTCCTTGTGTTCCCCGCTTTTAATCACGTACCCCTTATACCCGATCTTCTTGAGGAGCTCTTCGAGGTTGGCAAATTGCATCACCACCCCGATACTTCCGGTAATGGTCCCCGGATTGGCCACGATCTTGTCCGCCCCACAGGCCACATAGTACCCCCCTGAGGCAGCCACCCCCCCAAACGAGGCCACTACCGGTTTGACTGCCCGCGCCTTGACTACCTCTCGGTAGATCTCCTGGGATGCCCCCACCCCGCCGCCGGGGGAATCGATGCGCAAGACAATGGCCTTTACCCCGCCATCCTCGACAAAGTAGTTGATCTCCCGGATGATATCCTTGGAGGCGGATATCGCGCCCGTGATCTCAACCACCCCCACCTTTGCACCTGTCGTAAAGGAGGGGGTCTCTCTGCGAAACATCAGGGTCAGCAGGACAATAGCGCCGATAAAGACCACCAGGATGACCCCAATGACGATGACCCCTATCAGGACCGGGCTCTTCTTCATCCTCCTCCTCCTTTTTTTTGGAAGCGAATCAGCGTGATAGAACGACCTCCAACCGCTCAGAGCTCGGGGCCACAACCTTGGCCTTGAGACCGCCGAAGTCATAGGAGAGGAGCCTATCAGCCAACCTCCCTATCTCCCCCCTCATCATCACCTTCCACGTGAACGTCGTTGGTACGATCTCGGAGAGGACAAAGCCCTGAATATCCGCATCCCCGCTAAATAGTCGCTCCACCGTGAGGTAGGTTTGATAACTCCTAATGCCCGACACCACCACCTGGACCTCTCTCAGTCGGGGGCCTTCCCTATCCTTTAAAAGCCCCAGCGATGTCAATCTGTTCTCTATCTCCTTCGTATCTACCACGACCTCGAGCGAGGCCTGATATCCGGTGGGGAGCGGAGTTTTGTCCAAGATTTTCCAACTCAGGATAAACGCCTCAGCCTTCTGGTAAAACTCATGGTACAAGGTCTCCTGCCTCTTTTTCATATCCTCGGGAGCAACCATACCCCCCACGACCTCTTCTACCGCCCTCGCCAACCCATCCTTAATAGCCAGCTCCATCGTGGGTTTTTGCACATCCCCTTCCTGCTCGCTCTTGCCCGAGACCACAACAGACTTCTGTCCCCACCCCGAGCCACAGACACAGAGAACAAGGAAAATTACGGTGACAATAAGCAGCGCTCTTTGCATTTTCAATCCCTCACGCAGTTAAGGCACGGGTTACCCAGAGGGGGCCGAAGACATCCCTCTGATAGGCCCGTAACATCCCCGATCTGATCAACTCCAAGAGGGCAAGAAAAGTGACGATCATCTCCACCCGTGAGACAAAGGGGGCAAACAAGGACGAAAATGGCACCGCCTCTCTTACCTCTTGGAGTCTCTCATATAGTTCCCTCATCTTTTCTCTCAAGGTCACTTGCTCCAGCGTGACCTCATGGAAATCTTTCACCTCCTGTCGCTCGAGGAGCTCGCGCAACGCATCAATGAGGTGAAAAAGATCCGCCTCAATCTCACCATCCTCAATTTCTATCTCATGGACAGGCCTGATGAAGACATCTCTCTCCAATAACGCCTGCTGCGAAAGTTGCTCAGCCGCTTCCTTGAATCTCTTATACTCTACCAGGCGTTGGACAAGCTCCGCCCTGGGATCCGCCCCTTCTTCCTCTTCCTCTTCGAGGGGTGAGGGAAGGAGCATTCGAGACTTTATGTACATCAGGGTCGCCGCCATCACCAAGAATTCCCCGGCGATGGTGAGG
>CAYHAB010000283.1:0-3461 GCA_964354505.1 uncultured Thermodesulfobacteriota bacterium | reverse complement strand
AGATCTTTTCGTAGAGAGAGGTGAGCACCTCGTACATCCCATTCTTGGGAAGGTTTTTATATAACGTTGCAATCTTTGTATCTTTTTCTTTTACGCAGTAGGTATCCGTTACCACATCCATAAAATAGGTGGTTGCCCGCTGGGCGTGTTCCTTGCTTTTCACCACCTTTTTGGCCTCGTTGTAGAGGGTGAGATGGGTGTGGAAATCCCAGGGGCAATACATATAATGGGTGATGCCGTGGTCGAGGATGGCCTCGACGATCTCCTCCCCATCCATTTTGTCCTTGAGTTTTTCGTAGAAGGCATTGCTGATGGAGAACTGCTTGCTCTTGATCTCGAGGGCAACGTCATCGCCCCCTTCGATCATAGTGGGCAGGGGCAACTGGGGGAAGAGGTGTTTTTTCTTCACCCGAGGCCACACCTTTTTAATAATTTCTTCGATCTCCGCCATCGGTCTTCAAAACGCGAAGGGTTTTATCCCCTCTTGGGGAAAGATGAGCTGATCTCTCTCGTAGATCTTTCCCCCCACGATCTTCCCCAGCCCTTTTATTCTTCCTCCCACCATTAATTCACCGCCGGTCATGCCGTGTCCGGTGTTAAAACCGAGATTGTGTCTTACCACGATCTTCCCGCGTTTCATTCCCGCGCCCGTGTAGTTCTTGCCGCTTCCCTCGATGATCAACTCACCTCCGTCCAGCCCTATGCCCGTAAAGTCACCTACGTTCCCTTCCACGACCAATGTTTTATCGGTGGGAAGGCGGTATCCCAATAGATTGATCTTGACGTTGAGATCCCGCAGGTGGAGGGAGATTTCTTTCTCCTTGGCATGGTTACAGAGGGCGGAGATGTAAACTCCTGCGGGGCCTGTTATCAGATAGGGGATTTGGTCGGAGTGATCGAGGGCATAGCAAAACTCCTCTATATCCTCGGCCGTATACTCTATTCCTTCGAGACCTTTCTCCGCTATGCTATAGGCCTTGATGACCGTGCTATATTGCATCAGCCACACCAAGTCTTTGGCCTCGTTTTTCAAGAGGTCTTCATATCCCGTAAGGATCGTGGAGAGGGTTTCTTCCTTGGATTTAAGGATTTGATCCAGGGGTATTTCGCGCGCGCGCGCGCCGGCTTGCTGAAAGGCCTCAAAGGGATTTTTCATCCTTCACTCCGATATCCTTTTTTATCTCTTCATAAATAGGATGGTCCCCTTCGAGAGGGGTTACCTTTTCTCCGGCGAAAGCCCGATAGCCCACAGAAAGGGCATCGAGGAGGTATTCTCTCTGCTCGTTGTATCGTTGAAATATCTCCTCTGAAGCCTCCTTGGCAAGATATATCTGAAACGGATCATTCCTCCCTTCGCCCTCTTTTTTGGAGAGGTAGGAATCTTTCCACTGGATGCGGTGGGCAAGGACGTGCGGTATGATCAGCCGGACGTGCTCGAGGTCTACCCCATCATCCTCCAAGAACCAGGCCAGAGCCTGAGCGTAATTTCTGATGGAGATGGGGAGACGATTGGAGGCGCAGTTTTTGATATGGTGGCAGAGGTAGCCCGTATAGTGGCATCCCTCCTCACATACCTCCACCGACCTCTTTTGGCCGTACTTGTGGCAGAAGGAGAGTTCGGCCAGCGCCATGCGCACAAAGGCGTTGGTATCGAGATCAAAATCTATCTCTGCCATCTGTTCATTGACCTTGTTTCTCTCCTCTTTGTTGAGTCCTTCCAAGCCGAGACGCTCCTTCAGGTATTCGCCGAAGAGGTTACAAATCTCCTCGGCCAGGGCCATCTTTTCCTCATAAGGGTTATCTCCCCGCAATATCTGGTGAAGTTCTTTTTCATACTGCGGGTGTCTGAGGGGATTATGTAATAATGCCTCCTTGCCGATGGTATACGCTATGTTTGAGCCGGGGTGTCTCGACTCTATGAGGACATCGAAGCGGTCGATTAGAGGGGCGATTATGGTATTCGTCCCCCTGTCCTGATAGTTGGCCGTCGCGAAGAGGGAGTACTCATCATTAATCAGGATCTCGTTGAGATATTCCCAGTTTCCCCGGTCGACACCGTTCAAGATCATACTCTGCTTGGTCTCCGGGAGACGGTTTATCTCGTCCACGATCTTTACCGGAATCTGGGCGAAGTTGCTCCAGACCACCCGTTCCTTTCCCTTATTGAGTTCACCGAGATGGGGTCTGCCGATAATCTTTTCCTCAGTTTGCTCAGGATGTCCGGAGACCTCACTTCCCCAGATGACCCCGAGGGGATACCGGTAGAGGATGGAGCCTACGTACTCCGCTGAAGTGGTCTTCCCCAGACCAGGCTCACCAATGATGAGTTCCTTGCCCCTGTTGAGGCCGGTTAAGAGGCTGAAGAGAAGGGTAGAGTTGAAATATTCTCCTTTTATCTCTATATCCGGCCTATTGAGATAGAGGTTATTACTGATATAGCTGTATATCCCTCTAATCCTTGTTTGGTAATAGCCGTTCTTCACCGATAAACTCCTCAGCGCGCTGCCGGTTTTTGATTGTTTGTATTAAGGTTAACATTCTGCGGTGCGGAAATCAAGGATACATACTTGTTCTTTAATATAATGTTCTTCCCCCGGAATACAAGGCGTGCCCTCATCGATCGTGCGCCGGGGAGGTTGTATAAGGTCTTCAGGGCTGGGAGGGAAGGATGGGGCGAATGCAGAAAACCACGGGGCCTAAGGTGGGGTTAATCTCTCCAATCGGCAAAGGTCCGCACGATAAAATAGAGATTTACGAGAAAGACGCATAATCCAAGTATGATGCCGGCAACGGCCCTGTCCATGGACATTTGATAGATATCGCTCTCAGCGAGAAAGGAGTTGGCGAGGAGGATGGAGACCAAGATCGAGGTTACAAGGCCGCCAATGACTCCTTTAAAGTAGATTAAGAGGAGTAGACCAAGGGCGATCCCCAGGATTATCTTGGTCTCAGGAAGAAAAGCTCTCGTCCCAGTGATGATATTAAACATTTCTTGAAGGATTGGCGTAAGCAATTCTAGGCTCCTTATTTTCCTATTGCTGGTTATTAAGTAAAGTCCAAAACGAGCCCTTTGTCAACCCGGTTTTGTTCAGTTATGCAGTTTTTACATGCTTCCCCTTTACGACATCTGCACCTTGAGGGGGACTGGATATTGTGCTTCTTCAACGTTGAGTCCGCAGCAGGGAATGTGCTATCTTCATGAAAGGAGTATCGGTATCTCCGACGAGGGTTCGCTTATGAGCGAGGACAAAATAGTCATTAAAGGGGCTCGACAACACAATCTTAAGAATATAGACCTGGAGATCCCCAAAGGGAAACTGGTGGTGCTCACCGGGGTCAGCGGTTCGGGTAAATCCTCCCTCGCCTTTGACACCATCTATGCCGAGGGGCAGCGCCGCTACGTCGAGAGCCTTTCGCCCTACGCCCGCCAGTTCCTGGAGCAGACCAGTAAGCCCGACGTG
>CAYHAB010000282.1:0-6227 GCA_964354505.1 uncultured Thermodesulfobacteriota bacterium | reverse complement strand
CCTCCCTTACCAAACAGGAAGTTAACTTAGATATGGCTAAAGAGGTGTTGAAAAATTTTATTAGGGCCGAAGAGGCGACCGTCACTATCGATAGTATTCAAAAAAGGGTCTCTTCCTACTTTGATCTTAAACCGAAAGATTTGAGATCAAAAAGAAGGCTGAAACAGTTTGTTGTTCCTCGACAGATTGGGATGTATCTCTCCAGAAAGCTCACCAACTCTTCCCTTATAGAAATTGGAGAAAAGTTCGGCGGAAAAGATCATTCCACCGTTATCCACTCCATCAAAAAAATAGAGGAAAAGATAAACAGCGATCCCTATACAAAGAACGTCGTTACCGACCTTATAAAAGCGATCGCAGAATAGTTTTACACTCCCATAAACACCCGAAGGGGAAAGTTATAAACACCAAAAACCCTTTATTTTTAAGAAATTAAATATCATATTAACGAATTCACAGTGCTTATTACTACTACTATTAATTCTTTTTTAAGGAGATACACATGAAATTTATAATAGAAAGAGGGGTATTTCAATCATGTCTTGGAAAAATTCAAGGAATTGCAGAACGAAAAAGCACCATTCCTATTCTTTCAAATGTATTAATTTCCGGGGAAAAAAACAGCATAGATATTGTAGCAACAGATCTTGAAATTGGGGTGATGGAGATTACAGAGGCAGAAAATGTTGAAAAAGGTGCTATCTGTGTTCCTGCAAGGAAGCTCTATGATATTGTTAGAGAGCTTTCCGAAGAACAGGTGGAAATAAAAAGGGGGGATAATTTATGGATTTCTATAAAGGCGGGGAAAACAGTTTTTAACCTTCCTGGAGCAGATCCGCAAGAGTTCCCGAATTTTCCATCGATTGAAGGGGCTGCTTATTTCAATATGGAGGTATCGGCCTTGTTGAACATGATAGAAAAGACGGTCTTTGCCGCCGCTTCAGAGGAGTCTCGGTTCAACCTCAATGGAATTTATATGGAGAAAGTGAATAAAGAGAAAAGAGATTATTTTCGCATGGTGGCAACAGATGGGCACAGACTCTCTATGAATGATAAAGAAATGAAAACAACCTTTGAAAAGGGAATTATTCTATCCAGAAGGGGACTGACGGAAATAAAGAGGGTTTTAGGAGATGGCGAAACAGAAGTCTCCATCTCTCTTAAGGGTAACAATTGTATATTCAAAACCGAAAGAACAATAATTGTCGTCCGTCTTTTGGAGGGAGAATATCCGGACTATCAACAGGTCATCCCCAAGGAAAACAATAAGCACGTTGTAATAGATCGAAAGGAATTCATCGGTGCATTGAGGAGAGCACAAGTAATAGCTAGTGAAAAGGGAGAAGGAGTAAAATTTTCTATTCGCAAAGAATCTATGGAGATCAACACGGGAGGACCAGACGTGGGAAATGTCAAAGAGGAAATAAAAATTGACTATCAGGGGGAACCCTTAGAAGTTAGTTTTAATGCTCGATACCTCTTGGACGTTTTAAATATTATGGATACGGAAAAGATAAAAATGGAATTAAAGGAGGAATTGAGTTCTGGTCTTATAAAACCGGAGGGTGGCGATGATTATCTCTACGTAATAATGCCTATGCGCCTTTAAAAAACCAGCGACTTTCCCTTCTCGCTCCTCAATCCTTATCATCTCACCCAAGAAAGTTTTGCCAGGAGAGAAAAACGGAAGAAAAGAAAGGCCCCATGATAGAAGAAAGTTATGATGCCAGGCATATCAAGGTCTTAGAAGGATTGGCGGCTGTCCGCAAGAGGCCGGCCATGTACATTGGCAATACCGGCGTTGAAGGGCTTCATCACTTAACCGAAGAATTGGTGGACAACAGCATTGATGAGGCCCTTGCTGGCCACTGTACGAAGATAGAAGCAGTAATTCATCTCGATAATAGCGTCACGGTTAAGGACAACGGGAGGGGCATCCCCGTAGATATGCACCAACAAGAAAAAAAACCTGCCGTGGAGGTTGTGTTAACAAAGCTTCACTCAGGGGGGAAGTTTGATAAAAAGAGCTATAAGGTATCCGGAGGCCTTCACGGGGTTGGGCTCTCGGTGGTAAACGCCCTCTCTGAATATCTGGAGTTGGAAATAAAACGGGGGGGAGATGTCTATTCACAGCGATATGAGCGTGGCAAGAGGATGACCCCCTTGCGGGTTGTGGGCAAGACAAAAAAAACCGGGACCAAAATCACCTTTAAGCCAGACACTGAGATCTTCGGCGATCTGGAGTTTAGCTATGACCTCCTCTCTCAACGCCTGCGCGAGCACGCCTTTCTCAACAAGGGGATTACTATAACCATTGAGGATGAAAGGAGCGAGAAGGAAAATCAGTTCTTTTATAAAGGGGGTATCATCTCCTTCGCCGAGTATCTCAATCGTACCAAGAACTGCATACATCCCAAACCAATCTACTTCGAGGGAACGAAAAACGACACCTATATAGAGATCGCCCTCCAGTATAACGATACGTATAAGGAGACCATATTCTGCTTTGCCAACAGCATTAATACCCATGAAGGAGGAGCCCACCTGGTAGGACTAAAATCTGCCTTGACCAGGACCATCAACACGTATGCCTCCAACCATAACCTCCTCAAGGACATGAAGGAGGGACTGAGCGGTGATGACGTGCGAGAGGGGCTCGTTGGTGTGATCAGCGTAAGACTCTCGGACCCCCAATTTGAGGGGCAGACGAAGACCAAGCTGGGCAACAGCGAGGTTAAGGGGTATGTAGAGACCCTGGCCAATGAGAAGCTGAGCAGTTACTTTGAAGAGCATCCCGCGGTGGCCCGAAAGATATTAGCCAAGGTGATTGATGCCGCGCGAGCCCGGATGGCGGCCCGCAAGGCGCGGGAGTTGGCCAGAAAGAAGGGGGGGATGGATACTACCCTCCTCCCCGGCAAACTGGCGGACTGCCAGGAGCGCGACCCGGCCCACAGCGAGCTCTACATCGTGGAGGGAGACTCGGCGGGTGGTTCGGCCAAGCAGGGGAGGGATCGAAAGTCTCAGGCGATACTCCCTCTCAAGGGGAAGATCCTCAATGTGGAAAAGGCCAGATTTGACAAGATGTTGTCCAATGAAGAGATAAAGACGATCATTACCGCGTTAGGGGTGGGAATTAGTAAAGAAGAAGTTGATTTGGCGAAGCTCAGGTATCATCGGATCATCATCATGACCGATGCTGACGTCGACGGCTCACATATTAGGACCCTCCTGCTGACCTTCTTCTACCGACAGATGGCCGAGGTGATTGAACGGGGATATCTCTACATAGCCCAACCCCCGCTCTATCGGGTGCGGTTGGGCAAGGAGGGCCGATACCTCAAGGATCAGGAGGAGATGGATCGGTTCCTGATGGAACGGGCCATGGAGCAGGTGGAACTGGAGCTGAAGGAATCGCAGGCCCGATTGGGGGGAAAGAAACTCCTGGATCTACTGAACAAGCTCTCCCGGTATGATTACTATCTGAGGAGACTCGAGCGAAGGGGCTATCCCCGGGAGGCCGTCAAGACCCTCGTACGGGAGGGGGTTGCGAGCGCCGAGGATTTCGGAGACCGGCGGCGGCTCAAATCTCTGCACAAGGCCCTGCAGGCGGCGGGGATGGAGACCGGAGAGATCTCCGCCGATGAGGAGCATAATCTCTTTGAGTTCCCCCTCGAGGGGCGGATAAACGGGAGAAAGGTGTCGAGGCAGATCAGCAGAGAGCTGGTGGAGACCGTCGAATATCGGGGTATCGTGGACCTCTATAAATCCATCGCCGGTTTTGAAACACCCCCCTTTGTCGTCTACCACAAGGGAGGGCAGGAGCATTTAGGATCCAAGGGGGAGCTATTGAGTTATATCACCACCATAGGCAAGGAAGGGCTCTCTGTTCAGAGATATAAGGGACTCGGCGAGATGAATCCCGAGCAACTTTGGGAGACCACCATGAACCCCACAAGCCGGAGTCTTCTGCAGGTGCGGGTGGAGGACGCCGTGGTGGCCGATGAGATCTTTACCATTCTCATGGGGGATCAGGTGGAAGAGCGCCGACGGTTCATCGAGCAACATGCCCTCCAGGTGGAGAATCTGGACATTTGATGCAGAGGATCATAGGGTTGACAGGCGGGATCGCCAGCGGCAAGAGTTTGGTCTCCCAGACCATGAAGGGATTGGGGATGACGGTGATCGATGCCGACGAAATCTGTCATGAGATTCTGGCAAAGGATGACGCCGTCAAGCAGGAGGTGGTGAAGGCCTTTGGCAAAGAGGTTCTGACTGGGGGAGGAGCCGTCGATAGGGGAAAGCTCGGGGGAATTATCTTCCGGGACCCGGAGCGCAGGAAGGCCCTGGAGCGGATCCTGCACCCCCCTATTGGTGCGGAACTGTGGAAGAGGGCTCGTGAGGGTGGGGATGACGTGGTCCTGGAGGTCCCCCTCCTGATCGAGCACGGGGAGCACGAGCGAGTGGATCTGGTGGTGGTAGTCTATGCCACCCGAGAGCGCCAGATCCAGTGCCTCATGGGCAGGGATGGGATGTCGAGGGAGGAAGCCGTCAGGAGGATAGATACCCAACTCCCCCTAGAGGAGAAGGTCTCGTATGCCGACTACGTTATCAACAACGGTGGATCCGTGGAGGAAACGGAGGAACAGGTATTCAGATTTTATAAGGCAGCAAGGGGGAAAGAAACGCCATGAATGAAATTATCAATTTACGGGATTTAAAGCAGAAGAAGATCGCGGATCTGGCGGCCCTGGCCAAGGAACTGAACGTAGAAGGGGCGGCCAACATGCGCAGGCAGGAGTTGATCTTCAGCATCCTGCAGGCCCAGGCGGAGAAGAACGGTTTCATCTATGGGGAGGGGGTCTTGGAGATCCTGCCGGACGGATTCGGCTTTCTCCGTTCGCCGGACTACAACTACCTGCCGGGCCCCGATGACATCTATGTCTCACCCTCACAGATCAGGCGGTTCAACTTGCGGACAGGTGATACTATTGCCGGGCAGGTCAGGCCCCCCAAGGAGTCAGAGCGCTATTTTGCACTCCTCAAGGTGGAAACCTTCAACTTCGAAGATCCGGAGGCAGCAAAAGACAAGATCCTCTTCGATAACCTCACCCCCTTCTACCCGCGGGAGAAGATCGGCTTGGAGTATAATTCTGACGATTACTCCACCAGGGTGATGGAGCTGCTCACCCCTATCGGTAAGGGACAGCGGGGTTTGATCGTTGCGCCCCCCAGGACAGGGAAGACCATGCTCCTGCAGTCCATCGCCCACAGCGTCATGGCCAATCACAAGGAGATAATCCTGATCGTGCTCCTCATCGATGAGCGCCCCGAAGAGGTGACTGACATGGCGCGTTCGGTAAAAGGAGAGGTGATCAGCTCAACCTTTGATGAGCCGCCCCAGCGGCACGTGCAGGTTGCGGAGATGGTCATCGAAAAGGCCAAGCGGCTGGTGGAGCATCAGCGGGATGTGGTCATCCTCTTGGATAGCATTACCAGGCTGGCCCGGGCCTACAACGCGGTCGTGCCGCCCAGCGGCAAGGTGCTTTCGGGCGGGGTTGACTCCAACGCCCTCCAGCGGCCCAAGCGCTTCTTCGGCGCAGCCCGAAACATTGAGGAAGGAGGGAGCCTCACCATCATCGCCACCGCCCTCATCGACACGGGGAGCAGGATGGATGAGGTGATCTTCGAGGAGTTTAAAGGGACGGGCAACATGGAGCTGATGCTGGATCGACGCCTGGTAGACCGCAGGGTCTTTCCTGCCATCGACATCAACCGCTCAGGGACGAGGAAGGAAGAACTCTTGCTGGCCCCCAATGACTTGGAGCGTATCTGGCTCTTGCGCAAGGTGCTCACCCCCATGAACACCGTGGACAGCATGGAATTTCTCTTGGACAAATTGCGCAAAACCGCCACCAACAGGGAGTTTTTGGATACCATGAACCAGTAAGCGGGGGGTTGAACATCGCGCGGGAATATGCTAGTGTTATCTCAAAACCATTGGGAGTAAACAGATGAAAAAAGAGATTCACCCAGAGTTACACGACATCACCATTGTCTGCGCCTGTGGCGCTACCTTTAAGACCACGTCCACCCGCAAGGACTATTCGGTGGATATCTGTTCTCACTGCCACCCCTTCTTTACGGGGAAAGAGAAGCTCTTGGATACGGCGGGCAGAATCGAGAAGTTTACCCGTAAATACAAGCACCTCCAGAAGGGGGAGCAGAAG
>CAYHAB010000281.1:0-6564 GCA_964354505.1 uncultured Thermodesulfobacteriota bacterium | reverse complement strand
AAAAGTCTCTTCAGACTAGATGAGGAGTAGATATCTATGAGTGTACAGGCATTTTCATCCCTTCCCATGAGATCTATCGTTGCTCTGATAACCTTTTGTTTCATCGCAACTGCTGTACTCCCCCTCTCGGCGATTGCCTCTATGACCGTGGAGGAAGAGAAAGAGATAGGGGACAAGCTAGCCCGCGAAATCCAACAAAAGGTGGATATCGTTAATGATCCTCTTGTCAAGAAATATGTGGACGAGATCGGCAGACGCCTCGTTGAAGAGGCTCATGATCGCCGCTTCCGCTATCGCTTTTATGTGGTTAAAGAGCAGGAACCAAACGCCTTTGCCATCCCTGGGGGGCATATCTTTATCACCAGCGGACTGATCCGCTTAGTGGATGCAGAGGGTGAATTAGCTGGGGTCATCGGCCATGAAATCGCTCATAGCGTGCTGAGGCATATTGACAAGGCAATGGAGAGGGCCAAACGCCTCTCACTCGTCACCCTAGCAGCCGTTATCGCCGGGGCCTTTCTCTCCAAAGACGCCAAGGGCGCTGCTACCTTGACCACCGGCGCCATGGCCATGGCCCAATCCTTGATGCTCAAATATACCAGGGAAAACGAGGTTGAGGCGGACCAAAAGGGGATAAAATACTTAACTGATGCCAGCTACAACTCCCGGGACATGGTGATCTTTCTTAAAAAGATCTATCGCTGGCAACGGTCTATATCGCCCGATATCCCCACCTACCTCTCCACCCATCCGGCAGTTGAAGATCGGATCGCCTACCTGTCGGATACCTTCAAGACCCCTCCTAAATCCCCCTCAACACTGCCGCCTGCAGCCGGAGACTTGAAAAAGATCCAGATACGGCTTTTTCTAAGGGAAAAGGGAGGGGCGGAAGGGATCAACCATTTCTCTTCCCTGCTGCGGGAAAACCCAGGGGATGTAAACGTTCTCTATGGTCTGGGAGATTCTTATGTCATGGTTGGGAGGGCCAAAGAGGCTATATCCTACTTATCTGAGGCCTTGAAGGCCTCGCCAAAAGATGTATATATAGTGCGCGAGCTGGGCATAGCCTATTTCCAGGCAAAAGAGGTAGACAAGGCCCTTGACGCCCTGCAAGACGTCTTACATACCTTCCCGTATGACACCACCGTCCTCTATTACCTGGCCCAGGGGAGTCAGGAGAAGGGACGATGGGATGAATCGCTCTCCTTCTACCAACGGGTGATGGCGTTGGACCCTGACAGAGTTGAGATATATTACAATCTCGGCGTGGTCTATGATAACAAGGGGCTTTTAGGCCCGGCGCATGAAAATTTCGGGCTCTACTTCAAAGCGAAGGGACAGTGTGAAACCGCCCTTTTCCACTTCAGAAAGGCCCTGGAACACACTCGGGATTGGAGACAAAAGAGACAGTTGGAGGAGTTCATCAAGGAATGTGAGAGGTAAAAAAATGAGAAGACTCCGCCGCTATTTTCCTTTGTTTTGAATACGATGGCAATCATAGAAGAACATTAATTGATTATGGCGGCCAATAACATGGCTAAAGATAAGGAGATAAGAATTACGACTGTCGCCCAGGAAAGTATATTCATAATTCTGCCGTTAACATAATCCCCCATGGTTTTCCGGTCATTTATCAACAACAGCATAAAAATTAAAACAAAAGGCAACAAAATTCCATTGATGACCTGCGAGTAAAACATGATCGAAATCAAAGGCACGTTAGGCAACAAAATAATGCCGGCGCCCAAAAAGATTATGAGTGTATAAAGACCGTAAAATTGCGGTGCCTCTACAAATTTCGTATTGAGGCTTGATTCCCAGCCGAACGCTTCGCATATTGTATACGCTGTGGATAAAGGCAGAATTGAGGCAGCAAACAGCGACGCATTCAAGAGGCCAAAAGCGAAAAGCAAAGCGCAGTAAGAACCGGCCAGCGGTGCCAGCGCCTGCGCCGCATCTTTGGCTGTTTCTATTTGGAGGCCGGCTGTGTACAGGGTAACGGCGCAAAGAAAAATGATGAAAAAAGCCACCAAATTGACCATAAACGAGCCGAAAATAACATCCATGCGCGTATATTTGTAATTTTGCGCCTTGATGCCTTTATCAACAACCGATGATTGCAAATAAAACTGCATCCACGGCGCAATTGTCGTTCCTACAACGCCGATCGCCATGATGAGCCATCCCGTGTCAAACTTGAATGTAGGAGTGACAAGGGCCGTCGTAACTTCACTCCAGTCCGGTTTAACCAAGAAACCGGAAATGATATAGGAAAAATAAAAAACACAAGCGACTAAAAAAGCCTTTTCTACGGATTTGTAATTTCCTTTAACGACCAACCGCCAAACAAAGGCAGCGCCCAACGGGACAGAAATATATTTGCTCACGCCGAAGATTTCCATGCTGGCCGCTACACCGGCAAATTCGGAAATCGTGTTTCCCATGTTTGCCAAGAAGAGAACGACCATTAAATAAAAAGTTACTTTCGCGCCGAAGCGCTCTCTGATCAGGTCAGAAAGGCCTTTTCCGGAAACGACGCCCATGCGGGCACACATTTCCTGAATGATGATGAGCGCCACCAGGATCGGTATAAGCATCCAAAGCAAGCTCAATCCATATTTTGCCCCGGCCAGCGAGTACGTTGTTATACCGCCGGCATCATTATCCACATTGGACGTGATAATGCCGGGGCCGATGAGCGCAAAAAACAGCCCCAGCTTCCACAGGCCGTTTTGCAGAAATTTTTGCCGGATGTGGACTAGTTTATCGAACATGGTCGTATCCGTTTTCTATTGACCCAGATGAGGCGCAATCACTTCCAGTAAATTTTTAAACATTATTGTTCCTTGCAGTTTTTCTTCATCGTCAACAACAGGTATAGCCGTTACTCCGTACTTGGCAAAATGATCCGCTATTATTTCTTCCTTGTCGTCTAATTTTACGGAAATTATCCTCGTATCCATGATGTCGGTCAAAATCGCGTCTGGAGAGGCAAGCAAAAGGTCCCGTAAAGTCACGACTCCCAGCAAACGCCCTTCTTCACCCGTAATATACACGTAATAAAGCAAATCAACATCTTCGCCTTCCTTGCGAATGGTCTCCATTGCCTGGCGCACAGTTACGTTAGGCAGAAAACTCAAGAATGAAGTGGTCATCATACCACCGGCTTCTTTCTCGGGATGCGCGAGCAGCTCTTTAACATCTTCCGCAATGTCTTTTTCCATTTCTTTTAAAATACCTTCAGCCTTAGCTTTAGGCAAATCTGCCAAAAGATCAGTAGCCTCGCTTAAGGACATTTCTTCGATAATATCCGATGCCTGAGCTGAGTTGAGGTCGGTAATCAAACTTACCTGAATCTTTGGATCAGTTTCTTCCAGTGTCTCTGCGGCCGTTTCTTTGTCCAGTGACTGGAAAACTGCTGTCCGCTGGCGGATATCCAAATCCTCCAAGATATCAGCCAAATCCGCCGGGTGTATCTGACTGAGTCTGTTTTGCGCGATATTTAAACGCAGTAAATCAGGCGAAGACAAGGGCTGCACAAATTTCCATGAGATAAGCTGATCCGTCAATGTATAATCAAAAAGCGTCTGCAGTATTTTGTCCATGGGTTTAGTGAGCCCCACGCGCCGTATGAGACCGCGGAAACCGACATCGACATGGACAAGATACAGCCCCTGACGCGCTTGTAAAAATTGCAGGTCGTTTACGCGCCGGATTCTTGCCCCATTAGTGTCTACAACCTGTTTATCCATAAGTGCGCTATTGAGGAGTAACTCTCCGCTATGCGGCTTATGTTCTTGCAAATTATTTGATAAAATACTCACAGTGCGGACGTCTTCATCAATGCTCAAGACATCGTTACAGGGCAAAAATAAGTTTTTTTGTGTTCCCGCAGCAAGAATGAAGCCGGTAACAATAGGATACGGATCAACAAATTCTGCGACTACATCTGCAATCCTCCCCAGGTGCCGCCCGTCGGCATTAATGACTTTTCCCCCCAAGATACGGCTTAAAAATAAAAAATCCCGAGGTTCTGAATTTGTTGCCACCGTTGTTGCCTCCCGTGCGGCAATTATAACATTTATTTTTCTTTTTTAAAAAGATTTTTTGGGTTCGAGTGTCTTTTTTTCTCTTTTTCCCCTATGATCGCTTTTAACTCTGTCTTGGGCCGTCTGCTTAGGTTCGCATTCCATATGGCGAAGCCGTCCCCTCCTGCTGTTTTTTCTGGTGGAGGGCACATTCAGCATGATGCAATACGGCCCCGCGCGAGAGGTGAAGACGAAAGGGCCGGAAGGTTGACATGACTGCTTTATTTGTAATAATATAGAATATATGTGACAAAAAGGGAACAAAAGGTGACCCATGAAGATCAAAAATCCCAATATCCGGTCAATCATAGAGTTGCAGATAAATACGTGGTTCCTCAAAGAGAAGGATAAACCGGAGCAAAAGAAGGAAAAAAAGCCCCTTATCCTCATCTCGAGACAGCGGGGGGCAGGCGGGCTTTCGGTGGCCGAGGGGCTGTCCAAAAAACTGGGATGGCCCTATTATGACAAAAACATCATCAAAGAGATTGCCAATACGGTGGGGGCTGATGAGAAACAGTTGGCATTCTTGGATGAAAAAGATCGAAACATCTTTAAGGAGTTTGTCAACGTATTTCGAAGAGACCCGAACGTTTCTCAGGAAGAATATGTTCAATATCTTGAGCGTTTTATTAAGACGTTAGGTGAGGTGGGAGGGAGTATTATCGTGGGCAGGGGAGCAGAATTCGTCCTCCCCCCTCAAGATGTCCTAAGGGCTCTTCTGGTGGCTGGGCCGGAGACACGGGCACGTTTTGCCGCTCAGAAGTATGGGCTTCAAGAAAAGGAAGCCTTCAAGCTCTTGAAGACATGGGATCAGGAAAGAAGGAAGCTTATGAAGCATTATTTTGACAAGGATATCGATGATCCCGTTAATTATGATCTCGTGATCAACACCAATTATATCGGCCTCGACGTTGCCATGGAACTCATCATTGCTGCGTACAAGCTAAAATTTCCTGGTGTGCTTTGAAACAATAATTCCCCCATCGTATGCGTGCTAGCAGAGCTGATTTAATCCACAGGTGAGGACCTGTCTCGTTCTCGTCCCGCTCCGGTAAATGGTGACCCCCTTACAGCCCATGCGGTACGCTAGAAGGAAGGCCTCCCGAACATCGGCCATGGACGCATCTTGTGGGAAGTTTATAGTCTTGGAGACGGCGTTGTCGGTGTGCCGTTGAAAGGAGGCCTGCATCTGTATATGTCGGGCCGGGGAGATCTCAAAGGCGGTGACGAAGAGCCTGCGCGCATGAGGAGGTATCTCAGCCTTCGAGCCCAAGAATCCCGTCTGTTGGAGGTTGTTCTCCAGCTCGGGACGCCAAAACCCTATCTCCTTGCTCAAGCGTAAAAAGATCGGGTCGATCTCAAAAAGCTCCTCATCCTCTAAGGCCCTCCTGGTGTAGCTGAGGGCGAACAGAGGCTCGATGCCCGAAGAGCAGCCGGCGATGATGCTGAGAGTCCCCGTTGGGGCGATAGTGGTTACGGTGGCGTTCCGCAGGGGGGGACTGCCCGCACGATCATAGCGGCTCCCGGTAAAATTTGGGAAAGGCCCGCGACGCGCAGCCAACGCTTGAGAGGCCTCATGCCCGGCTTCTTGGATGCACTGCATCACCTCTTCCCCCAGTGTAACCCCCTCCTCAGAATCGTAGGATACCCCCATGAGGATGAGGAAGTGTGCGAACCCCATCACCCCCAGGCCGATCTTACGGTTCCCACGGCTGGCCAACTCGATCTGCGGCAAAGGGTAGTGATTGATTTCGATGACATTATCGAGAAACCTGACCGCAAGGCGCACCGTACGCCTCAGTTTGTCCCAATCGATACGTCGTCCTTCAATGCCCTCTTTGATCATCTTCACGAGATTGATTGAGCCCAAGTTGCAGCCCTCATAGGGCAGGAGCGGCTGCTCCCCGCAGGGATTGGTGCTCTCGATCTCGCCGAGAAGGGGGGTGGGGTTGTCCTTGTTGATGCGGTCGACAAAGATGACTCCAGGCTCCCCGCTCTTCCAGGCGCATTCCACAATGAGGTCGAAAATCTTGCCGGCCTCAACCGTTGCGACGCTGCGGCCCGTACGAGGATCGACAAGTTCAAATGCTCCCCCTCCTTCCAATGACTCCATGAACTCCCTGGTAATCCCCACCGAAAGATTGAAGCTGGTGAGCTCCTGGGGGTCCATCTTGGCCGCGATGAACTCCATGATATCGGGGTGATCCACACGCAAGATCCCCATATTGGCGCCCCGCCGGGTTCCCCCCTGCTTGATGACCTCCGTGGCCATGTTAAAGACCCGCATAAAGGAGACGGGGCCGCTGGCCACGCCGCTGGTGGTCAAGACGATATCGTTTTTCGGGCGAAGGTGGCTGAAGGAAAAACCCGTCCCCCCGCCGCTCTGGTGGATGATGGCCGTGTTCTTGACCGCTTCGAAGATAGACTCCAGGGAGTCATCGACCGGAAGGACGAAACAGGCGGCCAACTGGCCCAA
>CAYHAB010000280.1:0-4456 GCA_964354505.1 uncultured Thermodesulfobacteriota bacterium | reverse complement strand
GCCATGTGATACTCGTACTCGAAGTCCGAGGTGGCCCGCAGGCCCCGCAATACCACCGTGGCCTTGGCCCTTCTCGTATATTCCATCAGGAGCCCATTGAAGGTGTCAACACTGACAGTGGGGTAGCCCTTCACCGCCTCTTTGATCATCTCTATCTTCTCTTCGGGGGTAAAGAAGGACTGCTTATAATAGTTGTGGGCCACGGCCACGATGACCTTGTCGAAGATCTTAACTGCCCGCTTGATGATATCGAGGTGGCCGTAGGTGATGGGATCAAATGAACCAGGGTAGACTGCGATCTTCTCCTTCATGCTCATCCTCCGGAATTAATCTTACTGGGTTTGAGGATTCGAGGATTCATGTATCCAAGGCGCCAATTGCCGGTCCTTTTCCCTCAAATCCTTGGTTCTGGAACCCTTGAATCCGTATTAAAGCACCTTTTAACGGATAAAATACAAAAGGTTCATAATTATAAAAGACTTACTCCCCCCATGTCAAATATCGTCTGACTTCGTCGCACATATTATTTAGGGAAGATATTCTTTCCGGACGAATTTTAGGGCTTCTTCCTTATCCCTCAATTCACCTGCGATTTGCCGCTCCCTCACCTCGTTGAGGATTTCACCCATGCGCGGGCCCGGAGAATACCCCAACGCCAGCAGGTCCCTCCCCATCAGCAGCGGCTCAGGGGCGATGAGGTCTTCGTTTTCGTAGAGATCCCATATCCGTCGGCAGAGGGCCATGAATCTCCCCTGCTCCCCTCCCTCCCCCGCCTCCTTGGACCCTGTCTCGGCCAGTCCCAACAACAGCAGCAATCTGATTTCCTCCCCCATGGCATTGATGAGCCTCCGCAGCGCCTTATCCAGAGGCTCCCCTGTGGCGAGGGTGAGGATACGCATGTGGTTCTCTACCAGGAGGATGACCCCATCTTTGACACTGTTGGTGAACTTCAAACGACGCATGATTGTCTGGGCCAGATGGGAGGACTGCTGGGGGTGACCGTAGAAGTGGATCTCACCCTGCTCATCGATGCTCATCGTGGCGGGCTTACCGAGGTCATGGAACAAGGCGGCATACCCCAGGATGAGGAGATCCTGTTCAGTTGGTTTGAATGGGAGCTCGCCGTTAACCAGTTGATCCACCTCTCCCACGATCGCTATGGTATGGGAGAGTGCATCGGTGGTGTGATGGCGCCCCTGAGGAAGGTCCTTGAGGGGGGCCAGTTCCGGAAATATTTGTATGAGAAGCCCGAGATCGTGCATCAACTGTAGCCCGTGGGCAGGGAACGGGGAGAGGATGATCGCATCAAGCTCTGTCCTGATCCGCTCCGGCGCCACACCAGAGAGCAACGCCTGGTGGCGCGTGATCTCCTTCCTTAATCGGCCGGTCAGATCGAATCCGGGCAAGGTAGATCGGTAGCGAACTGCCCTGAGCATGCGCAGGGGGTCCGTCTCCAGGGCTTGTGGGGAGACCAGATCTATCCTCCCCTCTTTCATGTCATTTATGGCCTCGGGGTCAGCATAAAACCGCCCTTCGGCAAAGGCGTAGGCGACGGCATTGATGGTGAAGTCCCTCCTCATGAGATCTTGGCCGATGTCATCACCCGCCATGACGGCGAAATCGATGGTTTTCTCCTCTTTGACCAGCCGGTATACTTGTTCCTGCCTTCCCTTCCCCATGGGGAACAAGCTGGCCTCCAAAAGGTCCCCCAGTTCATCGAAAAATGATTCCGCGGCATCCTTAAAGACGAAGTCGTAATCCCTGATTTTCCTCCCCAGCATGATGTCGCGGATGACGCCACCTACCAGGTAAAGGGGCACCTCGTGCTGGCCGGCGACCTTTGCCACCTGCTGGATGATGGGATCAGCCAGAATCCGCCGCTCTACCTTGCCGAGATCCGCATGGAGCCAATCAGTCGGCCTTTTTCCCTTTTGCGTCCTCTCTCCTGCCATGGGAATACTTAAAAACCATATCAAAGCCTATCGGTTTCTCCCCCCACAGTCAAGAGCGCGATATGTTAAGAATAGTCCTTATGGCTTCAAAAAGGCTCTCTAATTACCTTTACACCTCTCCCTCGAACGCCCTATAATGGCCGCACAGTATCCTATTGTTTACGTAGAAAATAAGTTCCTTTCCTCTCCCCCAGGGGAGAGGAAAAAGGTGAGGGGGTGCCAAGATCGTCATGAAAAATTACTTTCACAATTCTCAATTAAATGACGTATAGATTACTGCAAGGAGGTCGGCAATGTCTGAGGTGAAGAAACCACAAGAACTGGGGATCAAGATTACGGACGAGGTCCTGAAAGGCGTGTACGCGAACAATATGGTTGTCGCGCATAGCAAGGAGGAATTTTTTGTCGACTTCATCAATGTTATCCCGCCGCAGGGGATCGTTACGGCGCGGGTGATCATAAGCCCGGGTCACATGAAAAGGATCATCAAAGCGCTGAGTGAAACTGTAAGCAGATACGAGGCAATGTTCGGAGAGATCGCAGAGGCGCCGGAGCCGACTCATGTCGCCTCGGCATAAAGAAGCGCCAGTTCATAAACACATTAACCGTGAGAAGGCTTGCCGTGTATTAAAAACCAACCCCCGTGCGACTCATCAGCCAAGCCCGCCCCACCCCACGGGCCCTTTTTATTGCCCGGCGAAGGGTAATGTGCTAGAATTTCGAGTATAGGGACCCTTTGTGTTACTTTAAAAACGTTCTTCTTTTCGATTGCAAGGTTATCGAAGGTGGTGAGCATGAAGTGTTCCAAGATCGGACTGGCTCTTGTAGTCATCCAACTAGCCCTCTCGGCCTGCGCCGTCTTTCCGTATTACAGTCACTACAATGTAAAGGCCGATCCTCCGGAGGAACCAGGCTTCAGGTCCAAGAAACCCTCCGGCGCCTATCTCGCCTCTGAAGATGTCCAGTGGGAGGTTGATTGGCAATGCCGGGACAGATGGCAGTTCGATAAAAACGCAAGGTTCTCCAATTCCCTTGAAGCATGTCCCAAAACGGATGACAACTTCATCGGCATCGCCATCTCAGGAGGCGGCAGTCGCGCCGCGGTGTTTTCCGCCGCGGTGTTGTTCGAGTTACAACGCTACGGGCTCCTCCAGCAGGTTGATGTTCTATCCTCGGTCTCCGGCGGCTCCTTTACGGCGGCGTACTACGTGCTTAGCTGTGATGACCCGCAGAACAGCCCCCCCACCATCGAAGGATCAGCAAGACCGCAGTGGGATCCGCAAGTAGTGTTCCCCAAGCTGCAAAAGAACTTTATCGCCAAATGGATATGGGACTCCTTGTGGATCGTAAATATCGTGCGTTATTGGTTGACGTATTACGACCGAACCGATGTCATGGTGGGGGTCATCGCAGACACCTTGTATGATACCTCTTGGTTTAAGGGAACGGGATTTTTGTTTCGGGACCTGAACCCCCAGAGACCGTATCTAATCCTCAACGCCACCAATAATACCGAACATGCGGGAGGCACACGGGTCTTTTGTTTCACCAAGGAATTTTTTGATAAGATCGAATCGAGCATCGATCGCTATTCCCTTGCCCATGCCGTCATGGCCTCGGCCGCCTTTCCTGCGGTCTTCCAGTCCGTCACCCTTAAAGACTATTCTCAAAAAGACGATTGGTACGTCCACCTCTTTGACGGCGGCGCCTCTGACAACCTCGGCATAACGGCCCTGCGGGAGATCGTGAAAGAGCGCACGGACAAAAACTCCAAAAAATTGATCATCGTCATTGACGCCCACAAGGCGAATTATGGGAAAGACCCCAGAGACCCCGACCCAAGGAGCCTCCTTGATTATTACATCGATTCCAACTTCATCGATGCATATCAAACCCTCATGGCCGAACTGAGTTATGGGAAGACCACGGAGCTGGAACAATGGTTGGGAGAGAACAATGGGAAGCTGATCCATTTAAAATTTGATGACCTGGAAGAGGATTATCCTGAACTGTACGATACCGTGACGATGATCAAGACAAACTTAAAGATAAAGAAAAACGAGGCGGCATGTCTCAAACAGGCGGCGAGGATCTTAGTGCAGAAAAAAATGGAGAGGTTGTATGCCGACACTACATGGAAAGACCTCATCAAATTCCCGCCAACAGAAGGGTATGAACTTCCTCCGTGCAAGCTGAGGTCGAAAAAATAAGAGGCTAAACTTCTAGACAATGTAAAGGAGGAAATGGTTATGAAAAAAGGCATAAGTATCCTCGTCTTAATTGGTTTGATTTTACTGATTGGCACGGCTTGGGCCGGCCTCAACGAAGACCTTTTCGGCGCTGTAAAAAAGGGAGACTTAAATGAAGTCCAACGGCTGCTGTTAGCGGGCGCAGTGGTCAATGCGCTGGATGATCGCAGCAATACCCCTCTGCACTGGACGGCAGGGTCGGGAAAGGGCTATACCGAGGTGGCCCAACTCCTCCTCTCCAAGGGTGCGCAGGTG
>CAYHAB010000279.1:0-7091 GCA_964354505.1 uncultured Thermodesulfobacteriota bacterium | reverse complement strand
GCCCCGTGCACCTGCGCTACAAACTCGGGATGGATGAAGAAGGGGTAAGGGGATTGGCAGAAGATGTAGTCCGTTATAGCGTTTACCATGGTCTGGTGGTCAACTTCATTGCCGAGGATGCCTGCCGGGCAGAGCTTCGCTTCCTGCGCGGTATCATTAAAGATGCCTCCGGGTGGGGTGCGCGCAGGGCCTTTATCTGCGATACCGTAGGCATTGCCGAGCCCTTCGGTATGAGGGCGCTCATAAAAAAGATAAGAGGATTTATCCCCCCCGAGATGGAACTGGGTTGCCACTGCCACAACGATCTCGGTCTTGCCACAGCCAACACCTTGGCCGCTATAGCAGGCGGGGCCACGTATCCTTCGGTCACCGCCAACGGCATTGGAGAGCGGGCGGGCAATGCCCCGCTCCACGAAGTGGTGGTGGCCGCAGAGAATAATTTGCACAGGGAACACGGAATCGATGTCAAAGGGCTCTACAGCCTCTCCAAGCTCGTCGAGCACTGTTCAGGGATCCTCATCCCGCCACATGCCCCGATGGTGGGGCTCAATGCCTTCCGGCACGAATCGGGGATCCACGTGGCAGGGATCCTGAAAAACAGTCAGACCTACACAGGAGTCGATCCCCAGGGTCTCGGCAGAGAGCCGGCCTTTATCCTGGGCAAACACACAGGGACTCAACTCATCCGCAACCTTATAGAGCAGCGGGGCTACCAGGCCAGCGAGGGGGAATTACAGGAGATCCTGAGGCGGGTCAAGGAGTGGAAGACGAGAGATGGCAAGGGGGAGATAGGGAGGATGGTAAGGGAGGTAGAGGAATATTACGAACGCTGTCTCGGCTTCCCGCAGGATGCCTTCTGGGCGATCGTTGAGGGGGTAATGCATCCAGGTGGGTAACGGCCTTTCAGGAGAGATCATTCAGCGACACGCCGATGGGGAGAGGGGGGGGGGATTCCTACGGACCGAGGTTGACTTTGTCCTCCTGCACGACCCCACCTTGGCCCTGTTATTGGCCGATCTCAACGGGCTTGGGGCGCCTCTCTGGGACAAGGACAAGGTACTGGTCACCGTGGACCACTTCGCCCCCCCTTCTTCTGTAGAGCGGGCCAAGATAGTACAGGATGTCCTTTCCTTCGTCGAGCACGAGGAGCTATTAAACTGCGAGATCTATCAGGGGATCTGCCACCAACTCCTCGTAGAAGGTCCCTGGGTGGGGCCGGGCATGCTGGTTGTGGGTGCTGACTCGCACACCACCACCGCCGGTGCCCTGGGATGTGTGGCCACTGGCATGGGCTCCACCGATATCCTCTACACACTCGTGACCGGGAGGACGTGGCTTAGGCCCCCTGAAGCGGTCCGCGTAGACCTCGCCGGCGGGTTGCCTCCTCATATAATGGGGAAGGATATCATCCTCGCCATCCTCGGGGAGGCTGGAGAGGGAGGGTTTCTTTATAAGGCCCTGGAGTTTTATGACCTGGATGGGGTCATCCCTATGGACGACAGGTTCGCCATCTGCAACATGGTGGTAGAGGGGGGGGCAAAAAACGGCCTCTTTCGACCTGATGAGATCACCTGGGAATACCTCAAGGAGCGGGGAGTGGGTAACGAACAATTCCCATGGTCATTCAATGAAGAGGTGTCATACGCGGGGAAAATGGAGATAGACCTTTCCTCCCTTAGCCCGAAGCTGGCCTTACCCCATAGTCCTGCTCGTGTTGTGGATGTGCAGGAGGGAAAGGGAACAAAGATCCACCAGGTCTTTATCGGTTCCTGCACCGGCGGCAGGCTGAGGGACTTGGAACTCGCGGCCCATATCCTCAAAGGGAAGAAGGTGGCCCCGGGGATGAAGCTCCTGGTGACCCCTGCCTCCCAGCGGATATATCAGGAGGGCATCAAACGGGGATACATCCAGACCATCGTGGGGGCCGGTGGGGTGATCCTCAACCCAAGCTGCGGTGCATGCGGCGGGATAGATAAAGGGATCCTAGGTGCAGAGGAGGCATGTCTCAGCACCTCCAACAGGAATTTTCAGGGGCGGATGGGAGACCCCTCCTCTCTGGTATACCTCGCCTCGCCGTTGACGGCAGCGGCAGCGGCCGTGAGGGGGGAGATCACCGACCCGAGGGAGTTATTATGATGGCCCTCACCACGATCATCTCCGGCACGGTCTGGAAAGTGGGGGACCATGTGAATACCGATATCCTCCACCCCCCTGCTTATTTCAGCCTGGATGAGGGGAGGATGAAAGAGGGCCTCAAAGAGGGAATGGAGAGGCTCAAGGCAGGTCTCAAAGGCGCGGATTCGGGAGGCGGGCTGGTGATCGTGGCCGGGGAGAACTTCGGCTGCGGTTCAAGCCGGGAGACCTCGGTGAGGTCCTTGCGCATCTGTGGCGTTCGGGCCGTGATAGCCCGATCCTTCGCCAGGATCTTCTACCGGAGCCTGGCCAACCTCGGCATCCCACCCTTAGAGTGTAACGGGATACAAGATTTGCTCAAGGACGGGGATCTTATTCACCTCTCCCTCAAGGATGGATTTATAGAACTCAGCGACAAAAGGCGCTTTCCCTTGTCCCCTCTTGACCCCCATATAGAGCGGATCCTGGAAAGCGGTGGTCTTATTCCTTACCTGAGGAGGGAACAGAATGGGGTATGACTGGGACGTGATCGTCGTGGGGGGAGGTCCTGCCGGGATCAGCGCGGCCATTAGGGCCCGCTGGATCAAGCGGTACAAGGCCGTTCCATGCAGCACCCTCCTGATCGAGAACTCCCACCTGGGTGGGCTGGCGGGATGGCACGGGTGTCTCTTTACCGGCCCCTCATGGAACATTCAGGGGAAAGATATCGTCCAGCGTCTCATGAAGGACGTGGATGATCTCGCTATAACGGTCCATCAGGGGAGGGTGACAACAGTCCGCGATCAAGGGGCGATCAAAGAGGTTATGACGTCAGATGGAACGATATATCGCTCCCTGGCGGTGATCATCGCCGCCGGGATCAAGGTGCTGGTCAATGAGCGGGAGTATCTCGGCCGGGGTCTCGAAGTGACCAGTATGGGATATGAGTTTATCTGCTCCCGGCTCAAGGAACTCCTGGGTAAGAGGTGGAAGCCCCGCTTGGTGGTCGTGGGGAGTCCCAAGCTCAACAACCTGATCCCCGTGATCAGAGAATTCAACACTGCCAAATCCCCCCTCACCTTTGTTATAGAAGAAGAGGGAGAGGAGACGGAGGATATCATAAGGGGGTGGGTCGAGGCCTATTGGGGGGATGATCATCTGGAGGGGGTGAAGGTCCGCACTACTGCACATGGAATTCGGGATATACCGTGCGGGGGAGTGCTCCTGGACTTTAACTCCTATGAACTGGCGCCCGTTACCAGATTGGAGGTGAACGACGGACTCGGTTCCCCCTTTCTCCAGGTCGACCAGGACATGCAGACCTCCATGCCAGGAGTCCTGGCGGCTGGTGATGTAACGGCAGGAGGGTATAACTCCTTTGCCCGGGCAATCTCCCAGGGAATCACCGCAGGGCTGAGTGCGTACCGCTACGTCTATCATCGAAAGTTCGGGACCTATCCCCCCCTGTTTGCCTATCGCCCGACGGATTTCCCCCTCCACGCTCAGTTTCAGGAGCTACCACCCTTTAATGATGGGCTCAAGCCCAAGGCCCTGGCCTCGGAAGAGGAGATCAATGCCACCTTAGAGAGTGGTTGGACATGGTTGCCGGAACGACTCAATGGCAGCTGGTCCATTGGGGAGATCGCCGGGGAGCGAGGTGTTCCGGTGGAACATGTGAGAGAGATATTAAAACAATTAGTGGAGCAGAAGATGATCACCTTCCATATCGAGGTAGCGCCATGAGAGAAATGCCTCTCGATGTGAGGGAACTGGATAACCAGATTCTTGCCTTTATCCGGCAGGGCGTGGACCATGAGGACGCAGATGAGTTCAACCGATTGGCCTTGCGCACCTTTGAGCTTCAGTACCGCCGCATCCCCCTCTACCGGCGCTACTGCGAGCGCCGGGGAGCCACGCCGAGGGATGTCTCCTCCTGGGACCAGATTCCACCGCTGCCCACCGATGTCTTTAAGACAGCTGACCTTACCCTCCTCCCCGAACACACGGTGAGCACCTTTATGACCAGTGGTACCTCTAGACCTGAGGAGAGGGGAAAGGTCCGCTACGATGAAGGGGGACTCAGTCTCATGGATGCCACCATACAGGAAGCCGCCTCTGCCTTCCTCTTCCCCGACGGCCTCAAAAACATCATCCTGATCATCGCACCCTCGCCCGCCATGGCCCCCCATATGATCATGGCCTACGGCATGAATCGCTTGCAGGCATCCTTTGGGCTCCCCCACAGCCGTTTTCTGGTGGGGGAAAATGGCTTTGCGGTCCAGGACCTCGTGGATGAATTGCGCAGGTCCGAGGCAGCAGGGATCCCCACAGCCACCTTTGGCGGTTCCTTTGGCTTTGTCAATTTCTTCGACTATTGCCGCGAGACAGGATTGCGGTTTCAACTCCCTCCTGGGTCCCGCTGTCTGGATGCCGGGGGGTTTAAGGGGAGGAGCAGGGAGGTGGGCCGCGATGAATTTCTGGACGCGTGCGAGGAATTCCTTGGGCTCCCCCGCGGCTACTGCATCAACCTCTTGGGGATGACGGAGATCGCCTCGCAGCTTTACGACAACACCCTCTATATGCTCAGCAAAGGATTGGACGGCGCACGGTTCAAAATCAATCCGCCATGGACAAAGACATTGGTTGCTGACCCTGATACCCTGGAACCCCTCCCCCTCGGGGAAAGGGGACTCCTGCGTCACTTCGACCTGGCCAACAGGGGGCATATCTGCGCCATCCAGACCGATGACGTGGGCATGCTTGTCGAGGGTGGATTCGAGGTCTACGGGAGGGCCGAGGAGGGTGAGGCCAGGGGATGTTCCCTGACCATCGATGAGATGACCAAGGTCCTGGAGGAGGGTTAATGGAGACCATCGAGGTAAACGGATACTATCTACCCCCCCATTTGAGGGAAGGGATTAAGACCTTTCGGACCGAGGTCTATCAAGATGACAGCGTCATGGTTCGCCTCAAGGTCCCGGTCGTGACTAGGGCTATGGTGGAGGAATTGGCCGATCAACTGAAAAAGAAGAGGGAGGAATACCTGGCCCGGCTCCCCATCGAGCGAATCGTTGCGATCCTCGATGAGGCCTCCCGGAGGTGGCTGGACAGCGACTACCCATACCGAAAGCTGGCCCTGCGGACCATCCCCGTGGTAACCGGCTTCTCCCGTGAGGTGGTGGAGGCAAGCATCGACGTGGAGATGGAGAGCTCCCGTGCGCAGGACATGTGGCTGGCCCTGCGCTCTGAGATAGAAAATCCCCTCTATCTCGACGACTTTCAATACTCCGAGGAGCTCAACGGCTTTCGCAGGGCCTTTGGCCCTGAGCTCATTGTCTCCTTCTTTTCAGAAAACATACCCGCCCTCCCCCATCTCCTCTTCATGAGGTCCGCCCTGGTAAAGGCGGCCTGCCTCGGGAAGGTCGCTGCGGGGGAGCCCACCTTCGCCCCCCTCTACCTGAAAACCATCGAGGACCTCGACCCTGAGATGGCAGGCGCCATGGCGGTCCTCTACTGGCCGGGTGGGGAAGAGGGGGTGGAGGATGCGGCCTTTGAGCAGGCTGATGCGGTCATCGTCTTCGGAGGCGTGGAGGCGTGTAATGCCCTCATAGAGAGGATCCCGCGCCGCAAGAGGGTCCTGGTGCACGGGCATAAGTTGGGCTTCGGGGTCATCGGGAAGAAGGGAATAACCAAAGAGACCCTCACGGAACTGGCCGCTGCGGTGGCCTATGATCACTGCATGTTCGACCAGCACGCCTGCCTCGCCCCCCACGTCTACTACGTCGAGTATGGCGGGGAGGTAGCGCCCCAGGAGTTCGCCCGTGCCGTCGCTTCTGCCATGGAGGAGATGAACGTGCGGATGCCGAGGGGTGAGATATCCCCCCGGGATGCGGCGATCATCAATCAGCTCCGGGGAAGATATGAGTTTAAGGAGTTAAAGGGCGAGGACTGCCTGTTGCTATGCTCTCCGCATGGTACCGAGTGGACGGTTATCTATGAGCGAGAACCGGGGATCTTTCGTCCTTCCCCCCTGAACCGGGTCATCAGGGTCTGGGGGGTGGATGATATCTTTCAGGTTCTCCCCACCATAAAATCCCTGGGTCCCTTCCTCCAAAACGCTGCCGTGGCAGTGGGGGACGAGCGGGAGAAAAGATTCATTGACAAGCTAGGAGAGTATGGCGTCGCTCGCGTCACCGCACCTGGAAATATGCCGATCCCCTCTATGATATGGCGCCACGATGGCATTGCACCTCTTGCCTTTCTCCTGCGCTGGTGCGACGTGGAGAAGAAGGAGGAGGTAGGGGGGATGGAACCAAGAGAGAAAGGAGTTCAATGATGAATCTACGGGTATCAACCAACTGGGATAACACCCTGCTGGACGGTCTGGCAAAGACCTCCACGGAGGAGGTGTATGGAAAGCTGCCATCAGACGTGATCGGCGGCGTCCGACCTGCCTTCCTCTTGCCCCAGATAAACCGAAACGAGGCGCAGGATCACGTCCGCTACGCCCACGAAAAGGGGATCAGAGTCAATTATTTGATCAACACCATGTGCCTCAACAACATTCACTATTCGCCCAGTCTTCTTGGTTAGCGTCAAAACGATCTGGCCGAGCGGCATTCGGAATTCTCCTTCGTTCATCCCAGACTTGATAAGTTCCAAGATGTCGGAAGCGAGCTTCTTGACTTCTCCGCTATTCAGCCTTCCAGGAATGATGACGTCAACATTACCAGTATAGCCCTTTTTTTCAATTTCGGGCACTAAGTCTTGGACCAACCGATAGAAATCCTCTCGCTTTATCTGTCTCGAAGTGTCAACACTGATTCTCTTGCACTCAACGTTGAAATCAAAGCTCGGAGTCTTCACCAAAAATTCAGGATGTTTCTGGCCATCGTCTTCGTACCATTGAAGATCATGGTCTCGAAGATAGAAATGCCAAGCTATGTGTATTTCAAACAGATAGTCACGCGCTCTGGCCA
>CAYHAB010000278.1:0-10462 GCA_964354505.1 uncultured Thermodesulfobacteriota bacterium | reverse complement strand
TTCCACGAACCGGTTCAGCAATCTCTCAGAGGTGCGGATCTTTTCGGCAGGGTGAACCTCACCGTCCACCAACTTTAAAAGGGGCTTTATTTTCATGAGGGTCCCCAAAAAGGCCTGGGCCTTACCAATACGGCCTCCCCGGCGCAAGTGCTCAAGAGAATCGACCGAAAAATAGGTTTTCACCTTGCGGGTGAGCCCTCGGGCAAAATCGACCAAGCTTTCAAAAGAAGCCCCCATGCTTACCTTCTCTGCACAGAAGAGGATGATCATACCCAGTCCCAGGGAGGCTTGAAGGGAATCGACCACCTCTATCCGTGCTTCCGGAAAATGACTTCTGGCCAAAGCCGCGGACTGATACGTCCCGCTTAACTTTGATGAGATATGGATAGAGAGCACAGGTTCACCCTTTGCCGCAAAAGGGGTGAAAGCGTTGATAAAATCTTGGGGCGCGGGCTGGGATGTAGTTGGAAAGTCTTTTGACTTTCTTAACAGGGCATAATATTCATCCGGCTCGATATCATAAAAATCACGCCACGTTCTCTCTCCCAGATTAATGGTAAGGGGGACCATGCCTATGTCGTGTTTCTGATACAGGTTCCTCGACAGATCCGCAGTACTGTCCGTTATAATCTTCAAGCTTTTTCCTCTCTTTATTCTACCGAAATAAGAAAGTGGGCATATGCCTGCCCGCCGTAATAAAGCTCGACTGCCTTACCCTGAAAACGTGATCGCAAGGAGGATTGCAAGGCTTCCGATTCCTTTTGCTCGATGGAATCACCGTAATAAAGGGTGATGATTTCATCGGAGGGATCAACCATCCAATCAACAAGATGGCTGACGGTTTCTTCCGCACGGGAGCAAGAGCATCGTATTTTCCCTTGGTAAATGCCGATCGAGTCGCCGGATTTCACTTCAACCCCCCCTACGACGACACTGCGGGATGCCGGCACGGCCTCCCCGCTCTTCACCTTTTTAAAGGCCTGCTCCATCCGGGTAATGTTCTCCTCGGGCGAAGTATCATCCATGTAGGCCAGCAAAGCCGAAAGGCCTTCAGGGACCGAAGACGTTTTCAGTACCGTAACCCTCTTCGAAATCCTTTCCGATGCCTGGAGCGCTGCGGGGTATACATTCTTATCATTTGGCAGTATGATAACATTGGAGGAAGCCACGGTTTCTATGGCGGCTATGATGTCCGCAGTGCTGGGGTTCTGGGTGGGACCGCCATCCACCACCAGTTCTGCTCCGGTGTTGTAGAATAGCTCCTTTAAACCGTCTCCCAGAGCAATGGCAATGACCGACGTAGCATTTGTGCGCGCCGAGTTCTCTAGGCGGGTCGTATGTTGAACGAGCATGTCATCTACCTTGATCGACGAAACCTGCCCCAATGAGGAGGCGTAGCGCAGCACCTCCTCAGGCTGGGCGGTATGAATATGAATCCTTGCCAGGCGACTGTCTCCCACCACCACGATGGAATCACCCATAGTAGGAAGAGCGTCCTTGATCGTATCCTCGGAGATCCGACTTCCTTTCAGAATAAACTCGGTGCAGTATCTGAAATTCCAGTGATGCTCTAGCAGGTCGCTTGCCCTATCGCTGAGCATGCCTTCGTCCGCTATAGCCCCTTCCCCCTTCGTCACGCCCTGGATCAGGTGCACTATGCCTTCCAGAAAATAGAGAAACCCCAACCCCCCGGCGTCGACTACACCGGCTTCTTTGAGCTTGGGCAAGAGCAGAGGAGTCCGCTCGACCGAAGACCGGGCCGAGCTGGCCATTCCATCCAGGAGAAGGGCGAGGTCCTTTTCGGTCTTGACGACCTTCTCCGCGGTCTCCGCAGTCTCCCGAAGGACGGTCAGGATGGTGCCCTCTGTCGGGTGCAGGACTGCTTTGTAGGCCTTCTTGGCCGCCCGGGAAAAGGCAAAGACAATATCTTCCGCAAAGAGGCGTTCACGCCCCTCGACCCCCTCTGCCAAGCCGGACAAGACTTGAGATAGGATGATCCCGGAATTTCCCCTCGCCCCCATTAAGGCTCCCCAGGCAGCCGCCTTTACGGTTGTTTCCAAGGAGAGTTCCTGCAAGGCCTCCATTTCCCTGATGGCGGCCATGAGCGTAACGGACATGTTACTTCCCGTATCCCCGTCAGGGACAGGGAAGACGTTGATCTTGTTCAATTGGTCGCGGTTTTTGATCACCCAGTCCGCTCCCGCCAGAATGGTTTGCTTATACCGCTTTGCGCTGCAATAGAGAATCGCCACTCCACCTCTCCTCATCCCTTACCGGGAGTCTATCAGTATGCCGGGTATTATATTACATTCTTCTTTTCCAGAAAACAAGTGCAATGAAAGAAGATTCAAGGAGAGGAGGACACCTTGTTCACAATTTTGCTAATTCTTATTGAATGAAAAAGACAGGCCAGAGAAGTTATTGGATGATTCAATAGGTCTCTTAAACGCTCACACGTTCAATTTTTAGGTTCTATCTACCGGGCAAATTTTTTCCTGCATTTGCAACTATATTGGTTAAAATCGTGGAGAAGGATTCATAGTATGAAAAATGGGAAACAAGGGAACCTGTTGGGTGAAAGAAATTGGATACGTCGAGGGTTGTGGCCTCGTTCTTGACATTCCCAAGAGCCAGTGGCGGAAGAATTTGGGGTTCTGACCTCTCATGGTGGTTCCTATGAAATACTTTCAGGCAGGGGCCGCTGTTGTTGCCAAAGTCCTTATTTTAGTATAAGGTTAATCCTCGCCGCGCTGGCACAGGTGGCGGCGAATAAGATACATGCTCTAACACCACATGTTGATGACGTAGTAAGAGAGAGGAGGAATATATGCTTGTGCAAGGGAAGAAAGGCATTGCTGCTGGAGTCGTGATTTTGGCTTTATTTGTTTTTTGTAGTAATGTAATGGCGGCAGACCCTATTGTGGGCCAGTGGAACTATACCACGTCCAATCATTGGGCAAAAGGCCCTGTTCCGGCAGGCAAACCGAGCAAGGGGGTCCTTGTCATCACGCAAATGGGTGATCAGTTTAAAATGGAGTTTAAATCAGGCATGGTTTTTAGCCCTCCGGAATTGAGGTATTTTACGGGCCAGAAAAAAGGGAAGGATTATGTTTTTTCAAACAGCGCGAAGGTGGATAATGAAGGAGGCGTTGCCAAGAATACCTGTAATCTGAAAATGATCAGCATTAATTTTTTCAAAGGGAAATCATATTCAGAGTATAGTAACAGCGGCATAACGTTTAGCTGGGGATTTGATATTGAATTAACGAGGTAGGATGATCAAAGCCAGGCGGAGTCTGGCCCATTTTTTTCTTTGCTTTTGCCTTTTTCACTCAAGAGGGGATGGGAAACCAATCCTCTCTTGAGTTTGGGAGATGACTCTTAAAAACCTTGTGCAAGTTTTTGCAGTCGCTTTGGTCGTCTTCTTCATTTATGTAGGGTTATACTGTCTGATCAGAGCTCAGGTAGTGACGGCTTTTTTGCTCTTGCCAAAGACACTGCGGACGGGGCCGCTGCTCCATGCAGGGCCCCGTCCTGCAACCTTTTTTCCTAATTCCTCAGGTATCCCGACGGGTAGGGCGCATATTCGTCTTCATCCCAGAATCTATTTCTCGCTTCCCCCCTGCAGCTCATAATTCCTTTCCTGCACAGGACCTCGCGCCATTCGTATTTAAGGAGCGTTTTCTGAACCGGCGTATTCTCCGGTTCGAAGGCAACCCTTATGGTGGGTGAATACTGTTCATCCCCAAATCCCGTCCCGGCGCTCTCTTCCCGCGTTGCGTCCATTTTGCCCTTCATAGCGCTCCCGGCAGACGGCGCTCGATGGATGTTATCCAGCCTCTTCTGCTCGTACAGCGGTTGCGGTCTCTCCTTTTCCCGGTAGACTGCGACGGCGATAACGCCCATGGCAGTGGAATCGCTGAAGGTCCGCATGGCATAGGAATCGGCCATATCGGTGAAATAGAATCTGTTTACCTTGTCGCCGGCGGTCCGCCATCCGTCATATTCGCCATAGTCGTCGCCGTTCACGATATACATGGCTTCGTTGTTTTTAAGAACCGATCTCTTGCCTGAGATGATATTCCTGCCGTCGACGGCGATGACCACGCCGATCCGTTCGGGGGTCATATTGTGTATGATAATACCGTAGTTCTCGCCCCGTCTCGCCTCAAGGTACCTCTTGACGATATGGGTCCCTCCTTCCCAGAAATCCTTGTGCGGGATGCTCAGGAGGGCGCTTCCGCCGTCCGAGACGATCTCGATGCTCACTTCTCCCCTTAACCTGTCTCCGCCATGGGAGGAGGCGGGTGCCGACGCTGCTATCATCATGGCTGCAATGATCACTATTGCTGAGTAACGCATGGTGTTCCTCCTTTCAATGTGGCCTTTGGCCTATGAGACAACAGCGGAGCAAAAAAAGTTCCCGCAGGCTAGAAAAAGACCGCGGAAGGGGCTTTCTATACGGCTCAAACTCATATAGAATAGCACGGTGTGCATGAACCGGGGTGACGGGCAGAGAAAGGAGGGACGGTTATGATTGGTATTAAGGTGCCGACTCTAGTAATCATCGGTCTCATTTTATTGTTCTTTATTGTGCCGTTCTGGAAGATCTTTGGAAAGGCAGGCTTTCCGAGAATGCTCAGCTTGCTGATGATTGTACCGCTGGTAAACGTTGTGGTGGTTTTCTACGTAGCCTTTGCCAGATGGCCGGTACGGCGTGAGCTGGAGGCCATGAAGAAAAACTCATCACCCAAGAAAGCGTCGCAGAAGTGAGAGAAGAGGATACCTTATGAAGAAGGGGAGAATTCATCTAGTGCTCTGCATGGTGGCCGTCGTCCTTATCCCCGCGCTGGTCTTTGCGCAGGGGGTAAAGTCGGGGGCTGCACCCAAAGGGTATATCACTATCTACTGGGACGAGGGATATGTAGGATTCAGATGGAATCCGGATACCCAGCAAGTCGAGGGGATCGTATCGGTGGTTGTTTATGAAGACGAGGTATCACTGTCGGTAAATTTCCACTTCTTTGTCGACGAGGAATATTTCGAACTCAAAATGGATATCACGTCGGGCAAAAAAGGCAACCCCCCGAAGCATAAAGGGAAAGGAGACAGTCTCTAGTAATACCGTTTGATCTCATTGTCAGGCATGAATATATCTGCTATCGTTGTGTCGAGCTACCCTATCACTGTAGTCTTTCACGGAGGAGCCATGCGCAAAAAAATACTCTATCTTTTTCCCCTCGTTTGCCTCTTCATAGTTGTTTTTGCCCAGCCTGCGTCGGCGGATATGGGCGGGCCCATGATATTCGTCGCCTCTGAAATGGTGGTCGCCCTCATTCCGATCATAGCGGTGGAAATCTATATCCTCGTACGTCTTCTCCTCCTGCCGGTGCGGCGCATGATTAAAGTAGCGTCAGTCATGAACATCGTTTCAACTCTTTTCGGCGTTCCGGCTACCTGGCTTGTGCTCGTCGGCATTCAGATTGTTACGGGTGGCGGTGCTGCGTACGGCATCGAGACACCCTTCCAGAAGTTCATAGCAATAACGTGGCAGGCACCCTGGTTGATACCGTATCACGCTGAGTTGTACTGGATGGTGCCAGCAGCACGGCTCGTGTTACTCATCCCGTTCTTTTTCGGGTCTTGGTTCATTGAATATTTTATTGCCAAGAAGATGCTCAAAGAAATTAAACGCACGAGTCTAAAGCGAGCGATACTGCTTGCTAATCTGGTCTCCTACGGCCTGCTGACAGTTGCGGCGTTATGGTTCCTCGCCACCGCAAAACCAGCATGACGCATCACCATGGGATGACTCCGATTTTCCTTTGTGGTGAAACAATTATTATGTATTGAAAAAGGAGGAAGGAAACATGAAGGCATTGGCAATAGGATTGGTGCTCGTGGGGGTACTGGGGATGACAGTCGTGGGGACATGCGCGGAGGGTAAAGCAGCTTCCCAGGTTACCCCGGCAGGCGTGGCCGACCTCATTCAAAAGGGCCCGGCATTGATTGCGGAAGGGAACTATAAGCAGGTCTTTGATTTGATCAAGGGGCTTCCGGAGCAAGAGCGAAACAATATCCAGATCCGGACTATCGAGTGTTTTGCCAATTTAAAGGGGTGGGTGAGCGCCAAGTATCCGGTTTACAAGACGGGCTGGCAGGAGTTGAGGATGAAGTTGATATATGTGGGGGATAATGAGGCGACCCCCACGTTAGTCGCCTTGTTGAAAGATAAAGACCCCTATGTGAGGGAATACGCGGCAGAGCTTTTGGGCCATATCGGCGACGAAAGGGCGTTGGATGCCTTGAACGAGGCGGGAAAGGGCGATGAAAACAGCGGCGTGAGGCGATATGCTCAGTGGGCCCACAAACAGATATCAAGCGGCCTCACCCCTTCTGCAGTAGATCTTCCTCCCCTTGCGGCTCCGGAAGCCCAGACACCCGTAGCGATGCAGGCTGCGGGGCCGATTACCACGGGCAAAGGCATCTCTTTGGTAAACAGTACGAGTGAATTTAAGGTTGCATTGCTGGCCGTTGTTAGCAACAGAAGATATTATGCGGATTTACAGTCATGGGGTGATATCATCATCGATCAGCTGGAGATTGAACTACAGAAAAGGGGCGTCAGGGTAATCCCCGCTGCGGGGAGTGCTGTAAAGAGGGTGGTGATAGGGGTCTTGGATCTGGAGGCGGGGGAAGCGGCGAAGGCCCGCCAGGGGCAGAAAAAGGACCTCATGGAGAAATTGCAACGCAAACCCTTGGTAAGGATCGTTGATATCCCTCAGTATAGCAGCCTTTCAGATTTGCAAAAGAATGGGTATGAGAAGGCCGAAAGGTACAAAAAAGATTACCAACTGGATATGATCCTCCACGTCAGTCAATCTACGTCAATCTGCGATATTTCCCTCATCGATCTCTACAGGAAAAAAGTCGAAGAGACATCTCTTCAAACCGAGAGTGGTTCCGTTGCTGAGCTTACATTCGAGAAGCTCTGTAATGAGGTGCTGATAAACCAGTATCTCAAAAGGGTATTGGCTGCGAAAAAGAAGGCCGCGGGTGGCACAGAGGCACAGACGAAACAGCAGGGCGATTATATCTTTACCGTTTCGGTTCAGGATGCCCAGCTTATCCAGGGGGCGTGGGCAACCCGTTGCATCGTTAACGCCCTCGTTAAGAGGGGTGATGGGCGATGGTCTAATATGTATACCGGCAATAGTGCGTCCCCGGCTTCACCAGAGAGGGCTATCGACGGTGCCATTTACAGGGTTATAGAGGGGATCATTAAGGATGCCGGCTTCAGGAATGCATTATCGCAGTAAAGGGGCGTCAAGGCTGGGGATTGCTCTTTACCTTCGTGTTATCCAATCATCGCTGATCGTTTGAGCCTCATTGGCATAAAAGGGCACCTTCTTGCTAGGGTGCCCTTTTCCCACCGGATGCCCCCTATTCAGTGGACCGGATCAGCAGGATGGGTTTGGTCGCGTGGCGGATGACTTTTTCTGCCACGCTCCCAAGGAGCCAGCGGCTCACTCCGCTACGACCGTGAGTGGACATGGCGACGAGGTTGATGTCCTTCCGGTCGCAGTGCTCCAGGATCAGCTCCGCCTCATTTCCCTTCTGGAGATGGCTCTCCACCGTGAACCCTTTGTCCTTTAAGCGCTTTTCAATCATGCGAAGGTATCCCTCTCCCTCCCGGGTGAGGGCCTCGGTAATTGTCTGGTACGGCACAACGGGTTCCATGGTTCCGGGGAAGACAGCGATAGGCACAACATGCAGAAGGGAGATGATGGACCCAAAGACAGATGCCAGTTTCTCGATCTCAGGGAGAATGGCCTCGGATGTCTCTGATCCGTCCATGGGGACGAGGATCTTCTTATACCCTTTCATGACGCCCTCCTTTACCGCTGGTTGTGATTGCCTATACGTAAGCCTAACCTATTCGTTGAAAAGGGTCAATACACCGTTTGCCATCTAAAAATGGAGACGCCGATGGAGGGGATGTGGTATAATAAATGCCGGATGCTTCTATCAACCGGAAGGAGGAGGACCAATGGCTGCACGTGACGTGTTGGAAAGGGATGTGGAACGGTATAAGGCATGGCTGAAAGAGCGATACCCCTGGATGGCCGAGGCAGCGAGGGAGCACCTGTTACAGCACCTGATTGCAATAAAACGTTTTGTCCATATGATTAGATACGGGAAAAAACCTGATGCGCAGGAATACCTGCAATGTGAGGATAAGGGGCCGGGCCTTTGTGTTTGCCTTTCCCCGCTCATTACGTGAATTTCAGATTATGCATATAGGAGGGTACATGAGGGCAATCTGGAGGGTATTAGTACTGCTCGTTTTCATAGGTATCTTGGCCACCCCATCATACGCCCAGCGGGATGTCGATGAGGCGATCGTGAAGATCTACGCCGTCTATTCCGATTACGATTACGATATGCCCTGGCAGCTTTCGGGGCAAGAGAGGGGGTTTGGCTCCGGATGTATCATCAGCGGCAACAGGATTTTGACCAACGCCCATGTGGTGGCAAACCAGACCTTTATACAGGTTAAACGTGCGGGGCATGCCAAGAAATACAACGCCGCAGTAGTGATCGTAGCCCATGAATGCGACCTCGCCCTCTTAAAAGTGGATGATCCCTCCTTCTTTTCCGGCGTCAAGCCGCTCATGCTGGGAACCCTGCCGCGGATGAGGGACAAGGTCGCCGTCTATGGATTTCCCATGGGCGGCGAAGAGTTAAGCATTACCGAAGGGGTGGTTTCACGGGTCGAGCATACGCGCTATTCTCACAGCGGTGCAAGTCTGCTGGCGTGCCAGATTGATGCGGCCATTAACCCGGGCAACAGCGGAGGACCGGTTATAAAAGATGGGAAGATCGTGGGGATAGCCTTTCAGGGGTATATGTACGCACAAAATATCGGATACATGGTCTCTGTACCCATCATCGATCATTTCCTCAAAGACAGCGCAGACGGCACCTATGATGGAATTCCGAACATAGGCATCGCATGGCAGGACATGGAAAACCCCGGCCTGAGGGCCCACTTTCAGATGAGAGACACACAGACGGGGGTACTGGTTACATACATTGCCCCCCGTTCCTCTGCCCGCGGCATAGTGCAAACCGGAGACGTCCTCCTCACCATTGAGGGAGTGCCTATTGCTAATGATGGGACAATACCCTTCAGGGGTACCGAGCGGATAAACTTTGCGAATGCGGTGCACAATAGATTTATGGGTGAGAAGGTTCGATGCGGAATCCTGAGAAGCGGCAAGGCGATGGATGTGATCATCCCTTTGAGCACAGCACTCGGTTCGGGGCGATTAGTGCCTTACACTCAGTATGACAAGGCGCCGACATATTACATTGTGGGCGGACTGGTGTTCCAGCCACTGACTGCGAACTATCTCCAGGTATGGGAAAGGATGGAAGATGTCCCTGCCCATCTTGCCAATTACTATTATCACGGGAAGCAGTCTGAAGATCGAAGGCAGGTGATCGTGTTGAGCAAAATTTTGGGGGACGAGTTGACTGTCGGCTATGATGACTTTAAGGATAACGTAATTACGCATGTCAATGGAAAAGGGATTTCCTTGATAGAGGATTTGGTGAGGGCCATTGAGGGGAATGAAGGAAAGTACCACGTAATGCTGGATGAGTGGGGGAATCAGATCGTGTTGGAACGGAGTAAAATAGAAAAGGCGCAGAGAAAGATTCTGGCGAAATATAAAATTGATGCTGACAGATCCGCGGATTTAAAGTAAGGGCGTGGCCACTTCTTTTGTTGCTGAGGCGGGAGAAATTGGTTGTCGGGAATCGGAATGAACCCCAGGGCCATACTCTTCGACCTCGACGGGACGCTGCTTGACACCGTGGAAGACATGGGAAACGCCCTGAACCGTGTGCTGTCGGCTCAAGGTTTCCCCATCCAGCCGATAGAGGCATACCGTTATTTTATCGGCGATGGGGCGGTCATGCTCGTTACCCGAGCCCTCCCCGAAGAGAGGCGGGATGATGAGACTGTTCGCTCCTGCCTCGAGGCGTATCTTGAGGATTACAATCAGAGCTGGAAGGTGAAGACCAAGCCGTATGACGGCATAGCGGAGATGCTGGATGCGTTGACGGCCCGCGGCCTGAAGCTGGCGGTACTTTCCAACAAGCCGCATGAGTTCACGCGGCGATCCGTATTTGACCTCCTCCCGAGGTGGCACTTTGATGAGGTCCTCGGGCAGAGAGATGGAGTGCCGCTCAAGCCGGACCCGCCCCTCGCCGTGGACGGCGACCTGGGCGACTGGGCCGCGGTCCCCAATTCTATTTCTCTGAACCAGGCTGAGCAGGTGGTCTGGGGACGCAACGCCTGGCAGTCCCCGCAGGACCTCAGCGGCGCCGCCCATCTGGCCTGGCGGCAGGAATGCCTGTTCATCGGGGTCGATGTCGCGGACGACAGGCTCTG